>JACMKK010000129.1 GCA_014380115.1 Luteimonas sp.
ACCTGATCCGCTCCCGGCGCGGGCCGCTGGTGCTGGAGGTCAATTCCTCGCCAGGCCTGGAGGGCATCGAGCAGGCCACCGGCGTGGACATCGCCGGGCGGATCGTGGATTTCGTGGCCGCCGCGGGCGAGCCTGCCCGCGCCAAGCGCCGCCGCGCGGCCTGACCAAGCGGGCGCACCGGTTTTAACGCGAACCTAACATCGCATTTAACAGCCGCTTAATCGCCTCGCCGGTAGCTTGTCCGGACCGAAATCCCTGCGCTCTCTCCAAGTCGAACCTGTGGGTGCCAGCAGATTACGGTAATCGGGAAAGTGTCTTTTGGCCCAAGCGATGACCTCGCTTGGGTCTTTGTTTTGTGGAGTATCCATTCCCCCGCCAGGCGCCTCCATCAGGGGGTTCACGCCGGCGTATGCCAGAATCCAGACATTGCGGCTGTCGCGGAACTACGCGCGGCGGCCCTTATCAAAGACGTGCTTGTCGAAGACGTGCCCTCTCAGTGACGTGCCGGTCAGAACGACCGCCCAACAGGATTCCCGGATGCGCATTCTCGTCATCGAAGATAACCAGGACATCGCAGCCAACCTCGGCGACTACCTCGAGGATCGCGGCCATACCGTCGACTTCGCCGCCGACGGCGTGACCGGCCTGCACCTCGCCGTCGTGCACGATTTCGACGCCGTCGTGCTGGACCTCAACCTGCCCGGCATGGACGGGCTCGAGGTCTGCCGCAAGCTGCGCAACGAAGCGCGCAAGCAGACGCCGGTGCTGATGCTGACCGCGCGTGACACCCTCGACAACAAGCTCGCCGGCTTCGATTCGGGCGCCGACGACTACCTGATCAAGCCGTTCGCGCTGCAGGAAGTCGAGGTGCGCCTCAATGCGCTGGCGCGCCGCGGCAAAGGCGTGCAGACGCGCGTGCTCGACGTCGCCGACCTCGAATACAACCTCGACACGCTCGAAGTCCGGCGTGAAGGCAAGCTGCTGCAGCTCAACCCGACCGCGCTGAAGATCCTGCAGGCACTGATGGAAGCCTCACCGGCGGTGGTGACGCGCCAGGAACTCGAGACCCGCGTCTGGGGCGAGGAACTGCCGGATTCCGACTCGCTGCGCGTGCACATCCACGGCCTGCGTGCGGTGGTCGACAAGCCGTTCAATCCTCCCTACATCCAGACGCGACACGGCATCGGCTACCGCATCGCCGCGCCAGATGCCAACGCCTGAGGGCAGCACGCCCGCGCGCAAGGCAACGCGCTATCGGCGGCGGCTGCGCAGCCGCATCATCCTGTCCTTCATGCTGCTCGGCTTCGGGCTGACCGCGCTGTTCGCGTTCGCGACCAACTGGACCCGCGTTCGGGTCGAGAACGACCTCGTCGAAGAGGTGATGAACAGCAACATCGAACAGGCGGCGCGCCAGTTCGAGGACAACCCGGACAATCCCGCGTTCCCGGTCGACCAGATCCGCGCTTTCGTCTATCGGCCGGACAGGTTCGAGTCGGTGCGGATCAATCGCCCCGAATGGTATGCGTTGCGCGACGGCATCCACGGCCTGAGCGGCACGGACGAAGCGGGCAACCGCTTCGCCTACAAGCTGGCCGTGCGCAAGACGCCGAAGGCCTGGTTCTTCCTCGCCTACGACATGACTCAGTCGCTGCGCAGCGAACAGCAGTTCAATCGCGCGATCTACAGTTCGGTGATCGTGTTCACCCTGCTGTCGCTGGTGATCGGCTGGTGGGCGGCCTCGCGCGTGATGAGCCCGGTGTCGGAACTCGCCAACCGCCTGCGCACCTCGGGCGACGACACGCAGCTCACCGCGCTGGCCGCGCATTTTCCCGACGACGAGGTCGGCCAGCTTGCCGAGGCGCTCGACGACTACGCGCGCCGCCTCACCGAAGTCGTGCAGCGCGACCGCGAATTCAATGCCGACGTCAGCCACGAACTGCGCACGCCGCTGGCGGTAGTGAAGGGCGCGGTGGAGCTGATGCTGTCCAAGCCCGATGTCGACGACAAGACGCGCGCGCGCTTGCAGCGGATCCAGCGCGCCGAGCAGCAATGCACCGACCTGATCAGCGCGCTGCTGTTGCTGTCACGCAACGAGCGCGGACACGGCGCGACCGACGTCGCCCGCGTCGCCGAGCAATTGCTGGACGCCCATCGCATGCAGCTCGGCGGAAAGCCGCTGGTGCTGCGCATCGAGGGCGAGCGCGGCATGGTGGTCGACGCGCCAGAATCCGCCGTCAACGTCGCGCTCGGCAACCTGATCGGCAATGCCGTCAAGTACACGTTGCAGGGCGACGTGGTGGTCAGGCTGCTCGACAACGCGGTCGAGGTGATCGACTCAGGCCCGGGCCTGTCCGCGGAGGATGCCGCGCGGCTGTTCGAGCGCGGCTATCGCGGCACCCATGCCGAACATTCGCAGGGCGGCGGTATCGGCCTGTCGATCGTGCGACGCCTGTGCGCGCTGTACCAATGGAACGTGCGCGTGCTGCCAGGCGAGGAGCGCGGTGTGGTGGCGACGCTGACCTTCGCGGCGGAAAAGCCGTAGGGCGGGCCTTGGCCCGCCAACTCGCGATCTACCCGCGTCTTGCGGTGACGACATTCCATGGTGAACACGTCGGGCCGAAGCAGGCGGGCTTGAGCCCGCCCTACGCGGAGACCGGCTCGAGCCAGCCGTATTTGTCGGGCGTCTTGCCGTCGAACAGGCCGAAGAACAGGTCCTGCATCTTCTTGGTGACCGGGCCGGGCTTGCCGCTGCCGACCTGGCGGCCGTCGACGGAACGGATCGGGGTGATCTCGGCCGCCGTTCCGCACATGAAGAGCTCGTCGCACAGATACAGGTATTCACGCGGCAGGTCGCGTTCGATCACCTCCATGCCGGCGTCGCGCGCCAGCGTGATCAGCGTGTTGCGGGTGATGCCGTTCAACAGCGCCGCGCTGATCGGTGTCGTATGCAGGGCGCCGTCGAAGACCAGGAACAGGTTCTCACCGGCGCCTTCGCTGAGCAGGCCGGTCGAGGCGAGGGCGATGCCTTCGCCGAAGCCGAGCCGCCGTGCCTCGCGCGCGACCAGTTGTCCGCTGAGATAATTGCCGCCGGCCTTGGCGCCGGCAGGAATGGTGTTCGGTGCAAAGCGCTGCCAGCTCGAGACGCAGGCGTCGATGCCCTCATCGACCACGCTGGCGCCGAGGTACTGGCCCATCTTCCACGTGGCGACGGAGACGTCGGTGGGCGTGTCGGCCGAAAGGCCGAAGCCGCCGAGGCCGCGGTATGCAATCGGGCGCAGGTAGTCAGTCGTGTTGCCGTTGGCCTCGAGCACGTCGCGGCAAGCCTGGTTGATCTGTTCCGGCGAATACGGGATCGCCATGTCGTAGATCTTGGCCGAGGCGAACAGGCGGCGGCTGTGGTCGGTCAGACGAAAGATCGCCGGACCTTTGGGCGTGTCGTAGCTGCGGATGCCCTCGAACACCGAGGAGCCGTAGTGCAGGGCATGCGACATCACGTGCGTCGTGGCCTCGGCCCACGGCTTGATGGCACCGTTGTGCCAGATCCATTCGGGATACTGCATGCGGAGGTCCTGCGGCGATAAGGCGCCTATTGTGCCGCTTCACGCGCTGCGGCGGCAGTGAGCACCATGCCGCGGACGCTACAGCGTCACCCACCAGCAACCCAGGTGGCGCCTGAGCCCGAACACGGTGCGCGATGGCGTGCTGCCATTGGCCAGGGTCTGCTCGACACGCAGCGCCACCGGCGTGCGGTTGGCGCTGGCTTGTGGGTAGTAGGTTGGATCAACGCCGGTGGGATCGACGCTGGAGCGCGTGCCGTCGTCGTTCTGGACGACGATGCGGCGGATCGGCTGCAGCGCGACGATGTCGACCAGTGGACGTTGCGCGATGCCGTCGAGCCGGCCCATCACGCCGTAACTGCCGCGGCTGGACATGCCGACCCAGTGGTATAGCGATGCCAGGCGGTTGACGTCGCGGCTGTCGATCGCCGCCGTCATCTCGTAGATCAGGTCCTGCAGGTTGCGCGAACAGCCGCCGCGATACATGCGACCTGCCCCCGGCAGCGCGTCGCGCGGCACGCGCTCGGTCGCGCCGACGTCCTCGCACTTGCGATCGGTGAACACCAGCGTGCCGTCCGGTCCCGAGCATCGGCGGACCTGGGCTTGTGCCGCGTTCGGCTGCAGCAACAACAGGGTACCGAGCGATGCCAGCAGGACAAACGCGATCGACCCGCGCAAGACGGATGCATTCAGGAATGAAGCGGGCAGAACGGGGTGTGACGGCGTGCGCATGCCGCAGCCTAACGCTGCGCGCGGCGTCCGGGAAGTGCGTCAGAAGCGTACGAAATAGCAACCTGCGTAGCGCTCGATATCGAGGTCGATCACCGTGACGGCTGGTCCGTCGAGTTGCAGTTGCAAGGTGCCGCTGCCGGCAACGTGCCCGGCGGAGGCTGCCGCCTGCCATGTCGATGTGTCTGCGAACGATGTTTCCGCCATCGGCAGACTCGTGATCTGCGCATCGAAGTAATGGGCATCGCGCACTCGCCGTTGTCCGAGGGATTGCAGGCGATCCATCACGCGCTGTCCCTGCACGTTGGACAGGCCGACCCAATGGAAGCTTTCGGCGATCCGGTTCGCGTCGCGAAGCGCAAACGCGCCGAGCAAGTCGGCCTCGAGCTGTAGCGGCGTGCGCGCACAACCGCTGGCCAGCGGGCGCCGAGAGGTCACGCGCGCCGAGCTTTCTGCTTCAGCTTCGTCCTCCGGCATCGTGGCCAATAGCCGCGTCATCATGTCGCCGGGAATCGGGGCATTGTCCGCGCCGAAAGCACCGCAGGCCTTGTCGGTGTAAGCGATGTTGCCATCGGGCGCCGTGCAGCGTTGGATTCCGGTCGAGGCCCCTGTGGCGCGCGGAGAAGACAAGCCGGCGAGCGCGAAGGCTGCAACGAGGGCTGACAATGACAGGGTTTTCATGGGGACACGGCGAGATGGAACGTGTCGCGAATAATTCACCATGCTCCGTGCGCATGACGTGTGCGGTGGACGCTTTGCGCTGAACCTCGATCGAACTCAGGGGGGGTTCAGCACGCCGTTCATCACGGGTTCGCGGCCCGTTCAGTCCAGTCGCGACAACACCATCTGCGTCGGCTTGACTAGATTGAGCGTGTAGACATGCAATGCGGGCGCGCCACCGGCGATCAGACGCTCGCACAGGCCGGCGACTACGTCGGCGCCGAACTCGCGTACTGATTCAGCATCGTCGCCGAAGGCCTGCATGCGCTTGCCGATCCAGCGCGGGATCTCTGCGCCGCACGATTCGGAGAAGCGCCTGAGCTGGGTGAAGTTGGAGATCGGCATGATGCCGGGAATGATCGGGATCTCCACGCCGAGCTTGCGCACGGCGTCGACGAAATGAAAATACGCGTCGGCGTTGTAGAAATACTGGGTGATGGCGCCGTCGGCACCGGCATCGACCTTGGCCTTGAAGTGCTTCAGGTCGACCAGGGCGTCATCGGACTGCGGATGCGTTTCCGGATAGCAGCCGACTTCGATATGGAAGGCATCGCCGTGCTCGGCGCGGATGTAGGCGATCAGGTCGGCCGCGTAGCGCAGGTCGCCAGGATGGCCCATGCCCGACGGCAGGTCGCCGCGTAGAGCGACGATGCGCTTGCAGCCGAGGCTGCGGTAGTCGCGCAGCAGTGCGCCGATTTCGGCGCGTGTGCCGCCGACGCAGGAAAGATGCGGAGCCGCTTCGAGCTCGTGATGTTGCAACAGGTGCCGGATCGTTTCCGAGGTGTAGCTCAGCGTCGAGCCGCCGGCACCGAACGTGCATGAGACGTATTCGGGCGAGTGCGCCTTCAGCTTCTCGGCCGTGCGATCGAGCTGGGCGCGCTGCTCGTCGGTCTTGGGCGGATAGAACTCGAAGCTGATGGGTGTGCGCATCGGTGATGTCCGCAGTCGGCCTCGATCAAGCACCGGAAGTTATGATGAAGTGCCGAATCGACCCGTCATCCCCGCCTTCGCGGGAATGACGAGCAAACACAGTCCGCAAATTCGATCAGTAACGGTAGTGCTCGGGCTTGTACGGACCCTCTACATCGACGCCCAGGTATTCCGCCTGTTCCCTGGTCAGCGTGGTCAGCTTCACGCCGATCTTCTCCAGGTGCAGGCGCGCGACTTCCTCGTCGAGCTTCTTCGGCAGGATGTAGACCTTCGGCTCGTAGGTGTCCTTGTTCGCCCACAGGTCGATCTGCGCGAGCGTCTGGTTGGAGAACGAGTTGGACATCACGAAGCTCGGATGGCCCGTCGCGCAACCCAGGTTCACCAGGCGGCCTTCGGCCAGCAGGAAGATTGCGCGGCCGTCCTTGAACGTGTACTTGTCCACCTGCGGCTTGATGTTCAGCTTCACGACGCCCGGGAACGCGTTCAGCGCGTCGACCTGGATTTCGTTGTCGAAGTGGCCGATGTTGCAGACGATCGCCTGGTCCTTCATGGAGCTCAGGTGCTCGATCGTCAGCACGTCCTTGTTGCCGGTGGTGGTGACGTAGATGTCGCCGCGGCCCAGCGTGCTTTCGACGGTGTTGACCTCGAAGCCTTCCATCGACGCCTGCAGCGCATTGATCGGATCGATCTCGGTGACCACGACGCGGCTGCCGTACGCGCGCAGGCTGTGCGCGCAACCCTTGCCGACGTCGCCGTAACCGCACACGACCGCGACCTTGCCCGCCAGCATCACGTCCATCGCGCGCTTCAGGCCGTCGGCCAGCGACTCGCGGCAGCCGTAGAGGTTGTCGAACTTGGACTTGGTGACCGAATCGTTGACGTTGATCGCGGGCACCAGCAGCGACTTGGCCTCGACCATCTGGTACAGGCGATGCACGCCGGTGGTGGTTTCTTCGGACACGCCCTTCCAGTCCTTGACCACGTTGGTCCAGAAGCCGGGACGCTCTTTCGCCACGCGCTTGAGCAGGTTCTTGATGACCTGTTCCTCGTGCGAGGAAGCGGGCTCATCGACCCACTTCGAACCCTTTTCGAGCTCGTAGCCCTTGTGGATCAGCAGGGTCACGTCGCCGCCGTCGTCGACGACCAGCT
>JACMKK010000130.1 GCA_014380115.1 Luteimonas sp.
ACGGCGACAGCGCGACGGTAGGCGCGGGCCTGCCGCTGCTGCGCTCGATCCGCGAACTCGTCGCCGGTGGCGACCGCATCCATGCCGTCGAAGGCGTGCTGTCCGGGTCGCTGGCGTGGCTGTTCGACCGCTACGACGGCATGCGCCCGTTCTCCGGTTTCGTGCGCGAGGCGCGTGCGGCCGGCTACACCGAACCCGACCCGCGCCTCGACCTGTCCGGCGAGGACGTGCGCCGCAAGCTGCTGATCCTCGCGCGCGCGGCCGGCCTGGCGTTGCAGGCCGATGCCGTGCAGGTCGATTCGCTGGTGCCTGCCTCCCTTGCAGTGGCACCGCTGAACGAGGTCGACGTGCGCTTGCCGTCGCTGGACACGCTATTGCGCGAAAGATTCAAGGCCGCGTATCGCGAAGGCGCAAGCTTGCGCTTCGTCGGCCGCTTCGACACCGGGATCGCCGGCGTTTGCCATGCGAGCGTTGGATTGCGAGCATTGCCTGCAGACCATCCGCTGTGCGGCGGCAGCGGTACCGACAACCGCGTCGCGATCTTCAGCGATCGCTACCGCGAGCAACCGTTGGTGATCCAAGGGCCGGGTGCGGGCGCGGAGGTCACTGCCGCGGCTTTGCTGGACGATGTCCTGTGCATTGCCGCGGGTGCTTCGTCGTACTAACTGCTTTCGCCCCCTTTGAAAAAGGGGGCAGCGAGCGCGCCAGCGCGAGCGGGGGACGCGTGGCGGCCACGCGTAAGGCGATGGGTCCCGAGAAAGATTCCGCAACCAGTAGGAATGGCTCGTTGCGAGGCATCGCAGCAATCACGAGTTGGGTGAGGTCGGCATAGCCAAGCATCCGGTCGCGCGGATAAGGAATGATCTGCGCGTCGAATTCGGGCGCGAGCGCGGCGGCGAATGCATCGAGCAGTTCGCCGGTGCCGTCCAGCCCCGGCAGGACGATCACGCGCATGGAGCGATCAGCACTCGATCACGTTGACGGCCAGGCCGCCACGTGAAGTTTCCTTGTACTTGTCCTGCATGTCGCGCCCGGTGTCGCGCATGGTCTTGATGACCTTGTCGAGCGAGACCTTATGCTTGCCGTCGCCGCGCAGCGCCATGCGCGAGGCGTTGATGGCCTTGACCGCGCCCATCGCATTGCGTTCGATGCACGGGATCTGGACCAGGCCGCCGATCGGGTCGCAGGTCAGGCCGAGGTTGTGTTCCATGCCGATCTCGGCGGCGTTCTCGATCTGGCTGCCACTGCCGCCGAGGGCAGCGGTGAGGCCACCGGCGGCCATCGAGCAGGCGACGCCGACTTCGCCCTGGCAGCCGACTTCGGCGCCGCTGATCGAGGCGTTTTCCTTGTAGAGGATGCCGATCGCCGACGCGGTCAGCAGGAAATCGAAGATGCCCTGCTCGTTGGCGGCGGGACAGAAGCGATCGTAGTAGTGCAGCACCGCGGGCAGGATGCCGGCCGCGCCATTGGTCGGTGCGGTCACGACGCGACCGCCGGCGGCGTTTTCCTCGTTGACCGCGAGCGCGTAAAGATTCACCCAGTCGAGCACGGTCAGCGGATCGCGCATGGCCGCTTCGGGCTTCGACGACAGTTCCGCGAACAGCGCCGGCGCACGCCGCGTCACGTGCAGGCCACCGGGGAGCGTGCCGCTCGAGCGGATGCCGCGCTGCACGCAGCTCTGCATCGCCGACCAGAGTTCGCGCAGGCCGGCGCGGATCTCGTCCTCGCTGCGCCACACTTTCTCGTTCTCGAACATCAGCTGCGCGATCGTCAGGCCGCTGCGCACAGCCTGCGCCAGTAGTTCGTCGCCACTGTGGAACGGATAGGGCAGCACGGTGGTGTCGGCGACGATGCGGTCCTCCGCCGCCTCGTCCTGGTTGACCACGAAGCCGCCGCCGACCGAGTAGTAGTCGCGCGTGGCGATCTCGTTGTCGTTGGCGTCGTAGGCGCTGAAGCGCATGCCGTTGGTGTGGTACGGAAGCTTCTGGCGCTTGTTCATCAGCAGGTCGCGCTTCTCGTCGAAGGCGATCTCGTGTCGGCCGAACAGCCTGAGTTTCTTTTCGCCGCGGATGCGTTCGAGCGCGGCGGGGATCACATCGGGATCGATCAGGTTCGGCCAATGGCCCTCCAGGCCCATCAGCACGGCCTTGTCGGTGCCGTGTCCGCGGCCGGTCAGCGCAAGCGAACCGAAGACTTCGGCGCGGATGCGCGCGACCTCGGCAAGGCGTCCGGATTCCACCAGCCATTGCTCGACGAACCGCGCCGACGCGCGCATCGGCCCGACGGTATGCGAGGAACTCGGCCCGATGCCGATCTTGTAGAGGTCGAAGGTGCTGACTGCCATGCGGCTATTCTACGCGCGCCTTCGGGCGACCCCCGCCATACCACGCCGCACTGCCGATGTCCGACGACACGCAACCCGCACTGACCTTGTACCAGCGCGACGACTGCCATCTGTGCGACCTGGCGCTGGCGGTGCTGGCGCAGGTGCGCGCGCCCGAGTTCGACAGTGTGTTCATCGATGGCGACGACGCGCTGGAAGCTCGCTATGGAGAGCGCGTGCCGGTGCTGCGCGACCAGTCGCGTGGCGTGGAGCTGGAGTGGCCGTTCGATGCGCAACGCTTGAGAGGCTGGCTACTGGCGCCGTCCTAGCGCGGAGTTTGCTGCCGACGAAAAGCAAATCCTCCCCAACCCTCCTTTTTCAAAGGAGGGAGTCAGCCTGCTGGTCGTTCGCGCGCGCAGCGCGTGCTGTTCCCCCTTTGAAAAAGGGGGGGCAGGGGGGATTTGCTTTTGCTCTGCGCGGCTACGTGCAGTCCTCCCAATGCCTTCCGACGGAGGAACCCTCTGCCTACAAGGGTTGCAGGACGACCTTGGTGCTGACCGCGATCTCGTTCGGGATCGTGTCGGTATCGGCCCACTCGCCACCGCCGACGCCGAAGTCGAGCCGCTTCACGGTCGCCTTGCCGGCGAGCACCGGCTTCGCGCCCGGCGTCCAGGTGAAGGTCAGCGTGACCGGCTTGCTCGCGCCGCGCAGCGACAGCGTGCCGTCTGCAGCGTACTTGTTGCCGCCGAGGCTGCGGAATTTCGTCGCCGTATAGCGCGCCTGTGCGAACTTCGCGCTGTTGAAGAACGCCGCGCCGCGCATCTCGCCGTCGTAGTCGCTGTTGCCGGTGGTCGCGGTGGCCAGCGGGATGGTCACGTCCAGTTTCGAATTGGCCAGTTGCGCGGGATCGAACGACAGCTTGGTCGAGAAGCCCGGGAAGCGGCCGGTGAAGGTCTCGCCCTGGTAGTTGCCGGC
>JACMKK010000131.1 GCA_014380115.1 Luteimonas sp.
CGAGCAGGGCTTCGATGAGATCGACCGGCATGCGCGCGATTAGCGCAGTCGGCAGCAGCACGACCGGGCGCCACCAGCCCGCGGAGGCCGGCGAATCGAGCGTGTCGACCAGGCGCAGCGCAACGGGGCGCGTCAGTCCGAAACGCTGCGCGAGCGCATCGAGACGTGCTTGCCAGGAAACGTGCGCCGGCCCCTGCGGGATCGCACGCAACCGCCGGATCCACACCACGCCCATGGCCATGCGCAGCGACAGCACGCTCGCGCCGGCGGCCCAGAGTGCGACGATCAAGGGGAAAGCATCATCGAACCGTGTGAGCCATATGCCGGTATCGAACGTCGGCAAGGCGGCGGCGCCGACGGCCAGCCGCGGCGCCTCGATCAGCGCGATCGTGGCCGCCGCCGGTGCGTCGCCGGTGAGCTGTACGAGCACGTTGATCAACGGTACCACCGCGCAAGCGAGCAATGCCGTGCATGCGACGGCGTAGCGCGCCTGCGGGCGGGCGCCGCGCAACAGTTGCAGTGCGATCGCGGCGAGCAGCCCGATCAGTGCGCCCTGCCAGATGAAGTGCAGCAATGCGCGGCCAAGGGCCGGGATCAACGATGCCAGCAGGTCAGCCATCGGGATTCTCCTTGAGGAAGCGTTTGATCTCTTCGCGTTCCTTGCCGGTGACGTGGTCGCTCAAGGCGGCGAGCACGAGGTCCTTGCCGGAGCCGGCGAAGGCCTTGTGGATGAGGTCCTTGAGCAGGTTGGTCTGCAGCGCGTCCTGTGCGTGTGCAGCGGCGTAGATGTGCGAGCGCTGGTTTTCGTCGCGCACGAGCAGACCCTTGCCGTGCATCACCTGCATCAGGCGCAGCACCGTCGCGTAGGCGAGATCGGGCCGTTCCGCCTGGCGCGCGTGGTGGATGTCTTTCACCGTGGATGGCCCGAGCCGCCAGATCACCCGCAGCAAGTCGAGTTCGGCGGTGGTGGGCTTCGGCGGTTTGGTGGGCTTGCGTGGCATGCGCTGCATCCGTCCCGTCACGGGTCAGGGGATGCGCGCACCGTAAATCATGTAGATCGTTTTGTCTAGACCGTTTGGTCTATGTCGAAAGTCATGGGTGCTGCACGCGGTGTCCGAGGTTTGCGTATCAGGTCAATCACCCGGCTCCCTGATGGCGCGGACATTGCGATCGGCCAGCGCCAGAAGCAGGCCGTTGACCAAAGTGAGGACCAGGAGCACGGCCACGTTGCGTTGGGCAATGACCCCGGCGGCGTCACCCGCGAAGCGAAATGCCGGCAGCCTCGCCGCGTCACCCGCCGGTAGGCGCTTGCCAGCGACGATGTACGGTCCGGTACGCGCCGCGTAACGTGCCTTGAACTCGCGTACCTGCGTCATATAACGATGATGACGCGCAAAGGACGTTCCGGCGATGTCGTTGAACAGCCCATGCACGATGATCGCAGGCGATGCATAACGCAGCGAGGCGACCGCGGCATCGCGCTGCGCAGCAGCCGCTTCGAATCTGGCGAGGATCGGTCTGGTCGCCTCGTCGACGGTTGAGGTCACGAAGAACGCCGTGCGCACGTAGGCGGGGATGGCGCTGCCATGGTCGACCAGCAGTTCGGGATGCTCAGCCATGAAACGATGGGCGAGGTTCGGTTCGGTCAGCTCGGTTTCGATTTCCACCTCGCGTGCTTCGGCCAGGTAGGCAAGCCTCGAGGGCGACGGATAGACGGCTTCTGCAATCGCCGCGATGCTGGCCGGCACGATCAGGTTCAACGCGGCCCATGCCAGCAGCAACGGCATCACGGTGGCTTCGCCGCTACGGTTACGGCTGGCGACCAAGGCGATGATCCCGATCCAGCAACCTGCGTACAGCAGCATGCACAGGCTCCACAGTACGAAGTACGGCAGCCGCTGCGAGATATGCAAAGCTTCGACCGGCACCAACGCAGCGCCCGTGGCAACCACCAATGCAACCCCAAGCACCAGGCCGGCCCGTATCGTCAGCCGCGTCCAGAGCAACTCGCGCAAATGAACCCCTTGTGCCAGCACGAAGCCCAGGCGGCCTGCATCGCGCTCGCCGGACAGGACATCGAAGCACAACACGATCAACACCAGCGGCAGCAAGAAGATGATGCCTTTGCCAAGGTCGAACGCACCGAGCGCGAGCGATACCGGATCGGCGATTTCGTACCTGGCGAATAGGCGGGCATCGGGATTCCAGAGCGACACGGCACCCAGGTACGGCAGCAGGTCGGACTGGCCGATGGCGAAATCTGCAAGTGGGGCGGGGGACAAGTAAGTGGCGAAGGTGAGATCCATCGGCGAGCCGGCCCACGGCGCCACGCCCGAGGCCGATCCTTCTTCTTCCAATGCGCGAACCTCGTCGAGCCAACCCGCCGTCGTGGTCGCGACCTCCTCGACATGCGCCTGGATCGCATGCAGCCGCGTATCGCGCTGCAGGCGTCCATGCACGGCGCCGTGAATCAGCGCTGCTGCAAACAAGGCGAGCGCGGCCAGCGCTGCGGGCCTGGAGAGGCGGGTTTTCCATTCGTGCGCAATCAGTTCGGCGATGGTCATCGTCGCGCTCACAGGTAGTGTTGACGTCGTGCCGCCCGCCAGGCGAGGCCCAGCGCCAACAAGCTCCAGGCTTGCAGCGTCAGCAGGTCCCACCAGGCGGCCTTGAAGGCGAACGACGCCGAAGGCGGCTTGTACGCAAACGCGGGGATGCGCTTCCAGAGATCCGGTTGCGCGAAGTAGTCGAACCCCTGGCCGGCGCCCTTGAGCATCATGTCCTCGTTCATTGCGCGGATGACCAGGCCGCGTTGTCGTTCCGCCTGCACGGAAAAGTCCCGGTGCGTGGCAAGGTCTGTGCCGGCCAGCGCGCTGGAAAGATGCTGCAGGGCGATGGTGGGCGATACGGTTGCAATGAGCCGGCGTACTTGCTGCTGCTTGTCATAGGTCGCATCAAGGCGACGATAGGCATCCGCATAGGTCTTGGCGCCGAGCACTTCCGACACTTCCATGTTCAATGCCACGCGATTGAGGTCCATGGTGTCGGCTTCTTTCGCTTCGACTTCGCGACCGAGCGCGCGGCCGAGGACCTCGCGTTCGACGAGCCGGATTTGCCTGCTGTCGCGCGCCGGGCGGCCGGCGCGCATGGCATCGGCGGTGTCGGCCCAGAAGGCGCGGCTATCCGGCGCGGGATGCGCCTGTTCGGCCAAACTTGCCGCGACGCGCGGCAACACGGCCACCGACATTGCCCACACGCCGAGCAGGATCAACAACGCCGAACCCGCACCGCGCGCACGCGCCGACACGAATACGGTGACGGCGGCCCACGCCAGGCTGTAGTGCGCATAGCCCAGCATCAGTAATCCACTGCGGATCAGGATGTCCGCGGGCGGAACTTCGCCTGGCGCCATGAGCGCCAGCGTGGTGGCCACGGTGATCGCGACTGCACACATCCCGATGCCGATGCCGGCGAGGACCAGGGTCTTGCCCGCGAACAGCTGATCGATCGCAGTGCCCATGCTCATGACCTGGCGCAGCGTTCCGCGCTCCCGCTCGGCGGCGAAAACGCCGTAGCCGGCCACGAACACCAGCAGCGGCAGCAGCAACGTCAACACGCCGGCCACGCTCAGGTCCGCCAGCCGGCGCAACTCCGGTGCGTCCTGCGCGGGACGGAACATCGCCGGATTACGCACGTGCGCCTCGAGCCAGATCACCTGACCGAGGTAAGGCGCCACGCCCGGCTCGAACACCGCAAGTGGCGGCACCGGCTTGTAGGCCATGCGTCCGAAGTGCGCTGCCGAATGCGGTGGTTTGCGTCCCTGTTTGACGAACGTCGCCTGGTCGTCCTGTTGCGCGCCCTGTACCTGACGGCGTTGCTCCGCCAGCGTCGACCAACCCGTGAACAGGCTGACCAGCACCAGCAGGAGGATCAATGTCGCGATCGCGAGCAAGCGGCCGTCGCGGCGGCACTCAATGAGTTCCTTGCGCGCGATCTCGAAGATCACGCGCACGCCCTCGCGACCGGGTTGCGGCCATGCATGTGATCGAGGTAGATGCGTTCGAGTTGCGCGTGGCTCAGCCTGGCGACGTCCAGATGCTCGACCAGACGCCCGGCTTTCATGATGCCGATGCGATCGCCGATCTGCTTGGCGCGGAAGAGATCATGCGTCGCCATCAGTGCTGCGGTGCCGCCATCGGCAAGGCGCCGCAGCAACGCGCAGAACTCGTTGGCCGCCTGCGGATCCAGCCCGGACAGCGGCTCGTCCAGCAGCAGAGCGCGTGCGCCCTTCGCCAGCGCGATGGCCAGACCCACCTTCTGCCGCATGCCCTTGGAATATTGCGCGACGCGCAGGTCGGCGGCGGTGCGGTCCAGGCCGACCTGGTCGAACAGTTCCCGCAGTCTCGCCGCCTCGCCGGTCGGACGGCCGGCGAGGCGCGTGAAATAGGCTAGGTTCTCCTGGCCGGTCAGCATCGGATACAGGTTGACCTGTTCCGGCACGTAGGCAAGATCGGCGCGCACCGCATCGAGGTTGCTCGCCACTTCCTGACCGTTGACGTAGGCCGCGCCGGAGGTTGGTTCGAGGAATCCGAGGAACAGGTGGATGGTGGTCGTCTTGCCTGCGCCATTGGCACCGAGCAGGCAATGGATCTCGCCCGCGCCAACCGACAGGTCCAGGTGATCCAGCGCCAAGCGGCTGCCGAAGCGCTTGCTTAGCTTGTCTGCCTTCAGCATGGCGATCCCGTCGTGATGGACTCAGAGGAAGATCGTCCACGCCGACGCAGCGAAAGGAATGTCAGCCCTGGCGCGAATCTGTATCGGTCGGTCCCGGGGCGCCCACCTGACACGAGTTGATACAAATTGCAGCCGCACGATTGCAGCCGGAAGCGCCCGCATGGACTGGTCTTATGATGAGATCGGACCTGCCATGTGCACGACCAGATGACGAACGACAACGCCCATATCCTGGTCATCGACGATGACAAGGACATCCGCAAGCCGCTGGCCGAATACCTGCGGCGCCGTGGC
>JACMKK010000132.1 GCA_014380115.1 Luteimonas sp.
AGCTCGCCGAGGTCGTCGGCGGTGCGGATGCCGTGGCCGGCGAGCGCAAAGGCGGTCTCGTCGTCCATGCCTTCCAGCGCCAGCAGATCGTCGGTCGGCTGGTGCTCGTCGACTTCCTCCTCCACGGCCAGGGCATCGTTGAGCAGCGCATCGCGGGCACGCGCGCGCAGTTCCTCGACGATGTCCTCGTCGAAGCCCTCCACCGCCAGCAGCTCGCCGACCGGTACGTAGGCGATTTCCTCGACCGTGCTGAAGCCTTCGGTGACCAGGATGTTGGCGATCTCTTCGTCGACCTCGAGCTTTTCCTGGAACAGCGCGCGCGCTGCGGCCTGCTCGGACTCGGACTTGGCGGTGACCTGGTCCTGCGTCATCACATTGAGCTGCCAGCCCGACAGGCGGCTGGCGAGGCGCACGTTCTGGCCGCCCTTGCCGATCGCCTGGGCCAGGCGATCCTCGGCCACGGCCAGATCCATCGAATGCTTCTCTTCATCGACGATGATCGACTGCACTTCCGCAGGCGCCATCGCATTGATGACGAACTGCGCCGGATTGTCGGACCACAGCACGATGTCGACGCGCTCGCCATTGAGCTCGTTCGATACCGCCTGCACGCGCGACCCGCGCATG
Source organism: Luteimonas sp. (assembly GCA_014380115.1). Taxonomy (GTDB): domain Bacteria; phylum Pseudomonadota; class Gammaproteobacteria; order Xanthomonadales; family Xanthomonadaceae; genus Luteimonas. The sequence continues at coordinate 628 of JACMKK010000132.1, forward strand.
CCGATGCAGGCGCCGATCGGATCGGTGCGCGTGTCATACGCGAGCACGGCGATCTTGGCGCGGTCGCCGGGATCGCGCGCGCAGGCCTTGATGTCGACCAGGCCCTGGCCGACCTCGGGCACTTCGAGCTTGAACAGTTCCATCATGAATTCAGGCGCGGCGCGGCTGATGAACAGCTGCGGGCCGCGCGGCTCGGTGCGCACGTCGAACAGATAACCGCGGATACGGTCGCCGGCGCGGACCACGTCGCGCGGAATCGCCTTGTCCTTGGGAATGAAGGCTTCGGCATTGCCGCCGAGGTCGACATAGACGTTGCCGCGCTCGACACGCTTGACGATGCCGGTGACCAACTCGCCGACGCGATCCTTCCACGCATCGACGACCTGCGCCCGCTCGGCCTCGCGCACGCGCTGCACGATCACCTGCTTGGCGGCCTGCGCGGCGATGCGGCCGAAATCGACGTTCTCGATCTGCTCCTCGATGAAGTCGCCGACCTCGGCGCCTTCGCTCTCGTCGACGGCGTCCATGAGGCGCACCTGCCGGTCCGGCGATTCCATCACCACGTCGTCGGCGACCACTTCCCAACGGCGGTAGGTCTCGTAGCTGCCGTCCTTCGCATCGATGGTCACGCGCACCAGCACATCCTGCTCGTGGTAGCGCTTCTTGGCGGCGGTGGCCAGCGCGGCCTCGATGGCCTCGAGGATGACCGACTCCGGCACGCCTTTTTCATTGGCGACCGCGTCCACCACCAGCAACAGTTCCTTGCTCATTTCTTTACTCCGCACTGGACGGCTTGTCGGCCGTCGGCTTGTTGGTTCGTTTGATTGGGTCTTGCTTGTTGCCTGGCCGCGCGCCGCGTCCTGGCTTGTGCTTGCCGGCCTTCTTGCCGGGACGGGCATCGCCTTCCGGCAGCGTCTTCGCGGGTGCGAAACCCAGCGCCGCCCAGTCCGGCACCAGGCGCGCCTTGTCGATGTTGTCCGCAGCGACCAGCCATTCCTTGCCGTCGAGCTCGAATACGATGCCACCCGCTTCCACGCGCAAGATCTTGCCCTGCAGGCGCCGGCGTCCGTCCTGTGGCAGTTTCAGCGCCACCTTCGCCGATTCGCCGACGAAGCGCGCGAACTGGACCGGCGTGAACAGCGGCCGGTCCAAACCCGGCGAAGACACTTCCAACGTGTAGTGGCCGGTGATCGGGTCCTCGACGTCGAGTTGCGCCGAGACTTCTCGGCTGACCGCCTCGCAGTCCTCGATGACGACGTTGCGCAGTTCGCCATCGGCGGCCAGCGAACCTTCGGGGACGTCGATGTACAGGCGCAGCACCGCGCCGCCGGGGGCGGCGAGATATTCCGCACCCAGCAGTTCCAGACCCAACGATGCGATCGTCGGGGTCAGCAATGCCGCAATTTCGACTGCTTTGTCCGTCACTTCCATCCGCTTCCGAAGCGCCCGGGATCGGGTCGCCAAACGCCAAAAACAACAAGGGGCCCATGGGGCCCCTTGTCCGATACCACTGGATTTCGGTACCGGGACCCGCCATCGCGTGTCCCGGTAAAGCCCGACTTTCCCGCCAAACAAAAAAGCCTCATCACAGAGGCTTTCCGTCGACCGCGAAAAGCTGGTAGCGGGGGCAGGATTTGAACCTGCGACCTTCGGGTTATGAGCCCGACGAGCTGCCAGACTGCTCCACCCCGCAGCAGGAGCGGAATTATGGTGACCGGGGCGGTTTATTGCAACCCCGTATCAAACAAGCTTCCTTCAAGCGCAGGGTCAAGATGGGGCCGCCAGTCCCGTCAGACAAGGCAGGGCAACGCTATCTAGACCCCGCGCTGCATTCGAAGCGGCGTAGCGCTGCTGAACCCGGCTCAGACTCCAAATGCCTGCTGGCACCACGCCATGAGCGGGTTCCAGTAGATCCCCAGCACCAGCAGCGACAGCGCATTGGCGCCGAAGGCGATGCGCAGCGACCGATCGTCGCGCGGCACCATCGCCTCGCCGACGCCGTCGAAGGACTGCGGTTCATCGAAGTACATCACCTTGATCACGCGCAGGTAGTAGAACGCGCCGACCACGGCGCAGACGATGGCCACGATCGCCAGCCACATCAGGCCGCCGTCGAGAGCCGCGCGCAGCACCGCCAGCTTGGCCCAGAAGCCGAGGAACGGCGGCACGCCGGCCAGCGAGGCCATGATGCAAAGCACGAGTCCCGCCATCCACGGATTGCGCGCGTTGAGGCCCTTGAAATCGTCGATGCGGTCGGCCTCGAAACCTCGCCTGGACAGCACCACGATCGCGCCGAACGCAGCCGCCGCCATGATCGCGTAGCTGATCGCGTAGAACAGACCGGCGGCATAGCCCTGCGCGCCGCCACCAGCCAGCGCGAGGAACAGGAAGCCGACGTGCGAGATCGTCGAGTACGCCAGCATGCGCTTGAGGTTGCTCTGCGCCAGCGCGATCACGTTGCCGATCACCAGCGACAGCGCGGCGATGCCGGCCATCAGCAGATGCCAGCGGTCACCCATCGGGCCGACACCGGACTCCAGCAGACGGTACGCCATGCCGAATGCCGCCAGCTTCGGCGCGGCGCCGATGAACAGCGTGATCGCGGTCGGTGCACCGTGGTAGACGTCGGGCAGCCACATGTGGAAAGGCGCGGCGCCGAACTTGAAGGCGATGCCGGCGACCAGGAACACCACGCCCGTCAGCAGCATCGGATCGGACACCGACGCGGCATTGATCGCGGCGAGGTCGAGCGAACCGGTCGCGCCATACACCAGCGACATGCCATAGAGCAGGATGCCGGAGGCCAGCGAGCCGAGCACGAAGTACTTCATCGCCGCTTCCGAGGCGACCGGACTGTCGCGATCGATCGCAACCAGCGCGTACGACGACAGCGCCAGCATCTCCAGGCCGAGGTAGACCAGCACGAGGCTGCCAGCCGAGACCAGCAGCATCATGCCGGCCACCGCGAACAGCATCAGGATCGGAACTTCGCCCTTGTACAGTCCGCGATCGCGCAGGAATGGCCAGGCATAGACCAGCGACAACGCGCTGATCACGGTGATCGCGATCTTGAGCACGTCAGCCATGCCGTCGCGCACGAAGGCGCCCTTGAACACGACACCCTGCCCGCCCACGCCCGCAACGAGCATGCCGGCGACCACCAGCAGCACGACCAGGCTGAGCACGTGGGTGACGATGCGGCGGCGCTCGTCGAGGAACAGGTCGAGCATCAGCAGCGCGAACGCGCTTCCGACCAGCACCAGTTCCGGCAGCAGCGGCAACAGGTCGGAAACGTTGGTCGAGGTGGTCGGCATCGTTTGAGTCTCAGAGCTTCGAGGTGGCGAGCTGACCCGCCAGTTGCGCGATGGAGGGTTCCATCAGGTCGGTCAGCGGTTTCGGCCACACACCGATGAACAGCACGCCGATCGCGAATACGCCGAGCACGATCCATTCGCGCGGATTGATGTCCTCGAGTTCGGCCACGTGGGCATTGCCGACCTCGCCGAAGATCACTCGCTTGACCAGCCACAGCGTGTACGCCGCGCCGATGACCAGCGTGGTGGCCGCAGCGAACGCAAGCAATGGATGTGCCTGGAACGCGGCCAGGATCACCATGACCTCGCCGACGAAGCCTGACGTGCCGGGCAGGCCGGCGTTGGACATCGCGAAGAACACCATGAACGCCGCGAACCACGGCATCACGTTGGCGACGCCGCCGTAGTCCTTGATCATGCGGCTGTGCATGCGGTCGTAGAGCACGCCGACGCACGAGAACATGGCGCCGGAAATGAAACCGTGCGAGATCATCTGCACCATCGCGCCCTGCAGGCCGAGGCGCGCAGCGTCGACGTTGTTGGCATCGCGCATCAGCGCGAAGGCGATGAAGGTGCCCAGCGTGACGAAGCCCATGTGCGAGATCGACGAGTACGCGATCAGCCTCTTCATGTCCTGCTGCACCATCGCCACCAGGCCGATGTAGATCACCGCGATCAGGCTCAACGCGATCACCACCCACGCCCACTCGTGGCCGGCGTCGGGCAGGATCGGCAGGCTGAAGCGGAGGAAGCCGTAACCGCCGATCTTCAACATGATCGCGGCCAGGATCACCGAACCGCCGGTCGGCGCCTCGACGTGCGCATCGGGCAGCCAGGTATGCACCGGGAACATCGGCACCTTGACCGCGAACGCGATCAGGAACGCGAAGAACAGCCAGGTCTGTTCGGCGGCCGTCAGCGGCAGGGCATACAGGTCCGGCAACTGCCAGCTGCCGCCCTTGAGGTACAGATAGATCAGCCCGACCAGCATGAACACCGAGCCGAGGAACGTGTACAGGAAGAACTTGACCGACGCGTAGACGCGCTTCGGGCCACCCCAGACGCCGATGATGATGAACATCGGGATCAGCATGCCTTCGAAGAACACGTAGAACAGCATCGCGTCGATCGCCGCGAACACGCCGATCATCAGGCCTTCGAGAAACAGGAACGCCGCCACGTACTGGCTAACGCGCTTGTCGATCGAGGTCCACGCGCCGATCAGCACCAGCGCGGTGGTCAGCGTGGTCAGCACGATCAGCGCCACCGAGATGCCGTCGGCGCCGAGGTGGTACTGGATGTCGTAGGCCGGGATCCATTCGCGTCGTTCGACGAACTGCATGCCCGCGGCCGCGAAATCGAATCCGGTCAGCAACGGGAGGCTGAGCACGAAAGCCAGCAATGCGATCGCCAGCGCCAGCCAGCGTGCCGCCTGCGGCCGGCCGTTGCCGAGCATCAGCGTCAGTGCGCCGCCGATGATCGGCAGCCAGATCAATGCACTCAACAGGGGCCAGTTCGACACGTTCTGAAGGTCCATCAGGTCAGCGCCAGAACTTGATGAGCACGGCGAGCAGCGCAATCAGGCCGAGAATCATCGCGAAGGCATAGTGGTAGAGGTAACCCGACTGGGTCCGGCGCAACACGCTGGCGAACAGGTCGACGAAACGTGCGCTGCCGTTGACCATCGCGCCGTCGATGACATGGTCGTCGACCGCGCGCGAAGCCTTGCCGAGCTGCAAGCCGCCACCGGCGAAGCCGCCGATCCAGAGATCGTCGAAGCCGTACTTGTTTTGCAGCACGCGGATCGGCAGTGCGAACAGGCGCCCCGCCTTCGCCGGCAGGTCGGTCTTCCACAGATACATGACGCTCGCCACCGCGAAGCCCGCGAACGCGAGCCAGAATGCCGGCGCCTTGAAGCCATGCAGCGCGAATGCGACCGGGCCGTGGAATTCCTCCTTCAACGCACCCATCACGTCGCGCGCACCGCTGACGTCGATCGAGCCCAGGAAGAACGGCAGCTGCTCGTGGTGGCCGCTCCAGTCGGTGCCGAACAGCATCGGGCCGATGGTCAGGAAGCCGATCAAGATCGACGGAATGGCGAGCAGGATCAACGGCAAGGTCACCACCCACGGCGACTCGTGCGGCTCATGCGCGCCATGGTGACCGTGGTCGTCATGGGCCTCGTGCGCATGGCCGTGATCGTCATGCGCGTCGCGGAAGCGCTCCTTGCCGTGAAACGTCATGTACAGCAGGCGGAAGCTATAGAAGCTGGTGACGAACACGCCGGCCAGCACCGCCCAGTAGCCGTACGTCGCCACCCAGTTGTGCGCCTCGTGGGCGTTGTGCGCCGCCGCCTCGATGATCGTGTCCTTCGAATAGAACCCGGCGAAGAACGGCGTGCCGACCAGCGCCAGCGTCCCGATCCACATCGTGATGAACGTGATCGGCATGTACTTGCGCAGGCCGCCCATCCTGCGCATGTCCTGTTCGTGATGCAGGGCGATGATCACCGAGCCCGCGCCCAGGAACAGCAGCGCCTTGAAGAACGCGTGCGTCATCAGGTGGAAGATCGCCGCCGAATAGGCCGAGACGCCCAGCGCCACGGTCATGTAGCCGAGCTGCGACAGCGTCGAATACGCGATCACGCGCTTGATGTCGTTCTGGACCATGCCGATCAGGCCGGTGAAGAACGCGGTCGTCGCGCCGATGAACAGCACGAAGTTGAGCGCCGTGATCGACAGCTCGAACAGCGGCGACATGCGCGCGACCATGAAGATGCCGGCCGTGACCATCGTTGCGGCGTGGATCAGCGCCGAAATCGGGGTCGGGCCCTCCATCGAGTCCGGCAGCCACACGTGCAGCGGCACCTGCGCCGACTTGCCCATCGCGCCGATGAACAGGCAGACACAGATCACGGTCGCCACCGACCATTCATGGCCGCTGATGATCTGCACCATCGTGCCGTCGAGCATGGAGGGTGCATTGGCGAACACGGTGGCGTAGTCGAGCGTGCCGAACCAGTACAGCACCGCCGCGATCCCGAGCAGGAAGCCGAAATCGCCGACGCGGTTGACCAGGAAGGCCTTGAGGTTGGCGAAGATCGCGCTCGGCCGCTTGAACCAGAAACCGATCAGCAGGTACGAGACCAGACCTACCGCTTCCCAGCCGAAGAACAGTTGCAGGAAGTTGTTGGCCATCACCAGCATCAGCATCGAGAACGTGAACAGGCTGATGTAGCTGAAGAAGCGCTGGTAGCCGTCGTCGTCGGCCATGTAGCCGATCGTGTAGACGTGCACCAGCAGCGAGACGAAGGTGACGACCAGCATCATCATCGCCGTCAGCTTGTCGATCATGAAGCCGATATGCGTCGAGTAATTGCCGACCTGGAAGAAGGTGTAGACGTTCTCGTTGAACGGCGCGGCGCCCTGCCCGACTAGTTGCCACAGCACGTAACCCGACAGCGCGCAGCTCAGCGCCACGCCCAGAATCGTGACGCTGTGCGCGCCGATGCGGCCGATGCGGCGGCCAAACAGACCGGCAAGGATCGCGCCGAGCAGCGGCGCCAGCACGATCAGCAGCAGGACCGATTTCGAGATTGCATGTTCCATGCCCGGCATCCGTCAGCCCTTCAGCGTGTCGATTTCGGCGACGTTGATCGTGCGCCGGTTACGGAACAGCGTGACCAGGATCGCCAGGCCGATCGCGGCTTCGGCCGCGGCCACGGTCAGGATGAAGAACACGAAGATCTGCCCGGCCGGATCACCGAGTTCGCGCGAGAACGCAACGAAGTTGATGTTGACCGCGAGCAGCATCAGCTCGATCGACATCAGCAGCACGATCACGTTCTTGCGGTTGAGGAAAATGCCGGCGACGCTGATGCAGAACAGCGCAGCGCCGAGCGCGAGGTAGTGGCCGAGGGCCAGGCCGCCTTCGAACAAGGTCATGGTTTGGCCTCCGTGGCTTCGTCGGCGGCAGCCTCGGCGACAGGCGTCGGCCGCGTCGCATCCATCTTGACCAGGCGGAAGCGATCGACTGCGCGCACGCGCGACTGTTCGGACGGATTCTGGTGCTTGGTACCGGTGCGGCGCCGCAACGTCAGCATCACCGCCGCGATCACCGCGATCGTCAGGATCACCGCGGCGATTTCGAACGGCAGCACGAAGTCGGAGAACATCGCCTGCGCCAGCCAGGTCGTATTGGGCATGCCGGCAGTCGCTGCGGCGTCGGTCGTGAACGGCGTCGCGACGCGCGAGCGGATGCCGATCAGCACCAGCATCTCGCCCAGCATCACCGCCGCGACCAGCAAGCCGACCGGCAGGTAGCGCACGTAGCCTTCGCGCAGTTCGACGACGTCGATGTCGAGCATCATCACCACGAACAGGAACAGCACCATCACCGCGCCGACGTAAACCAGGATCAAGGCCACGCCGAGGAATTCGGCGCCGGCGAGGATCCAGGTGCAGGCGACCGTGAAGAAGGTCAGCACCAGAAACAGCGCGGCATGCACGGGATTGCGCACGCTGATCACCGCGACCGCGGACATCACGGACAGAGCGGCGAAGGCATAGAAGGCGAGCAAGGCGTAGTCCACGATCATCCTCAGCGGTACGCAGAGTCGGCGGCGCGGCGTTCGGCGATCTCGGCTTCGAGCCGGTCTCCGATCGCCAGCAGCTGCTGCTTGTTGACGATGTTCTCGCCGCGATTCTCGAAGTGGTATTCGAGGATGTGCGTCTCGACGATCGAATCCACCGGGCAGGACTCCTCGCAGAAGCCGCAGTAGATGCACTTGAACAGGTCGATGTCGTAGCGCGTGGTGCGGCGCGTCCCGTCGGCGCGCTGCTCGGAGTCGATCGTGATCGCCAGCGCCGGGCACACCGCTTCGCACAGCTTGCAGGCGATGCAGCGTTCTTCGCCGTTCGGATAACGACGCAGCGCATGCAGTCCGCGGAAACGCGGCGACTGCGGCGTCTTCTCCATCGGGTACATCAGCGTGTACTTCGGCTTGAACAGGTACTTCAACGTCAGCCCGAGCCCCTGGAACAGCTCCAGCAGCAGCAGGCTCTTGAAGTAGGAAACTACCTTGCCCATCACTGTCCAGCCTCGATGACGCCGAAGTACGCCAGCAGCGCGGCGACGAAGATCCACGCGATCGTGATCGGAATGAACACCTTCCAGCCCAGCCGCATGATCTGGTCGTAGCGGTAACGCGGGAACGAAGCTCGGAACCAGATGAAGACGCTGGCGAAGAAGAACACCTTCAGGAACAGCCACGGCCAGCCGCCCTTCCAGATCCAGTCGACCCACGGCGACACGTCGGCGGTGATCCAGCCCTGCAGCGGGCTCAGCCAGCCGCCCATGAAGAAGATCGAGGCCAGGAAGCTGACCAGGATCATGTTGGCGTACTCGGCCAGGAAGAACAGCGCGAAGGCCGAGCCCGAATATTCGACCATGTGGCCGGCGACGATCTCCGTCTCGCCCTCGACCACGTCGAACGGCGCGCGGTTGGTCTCGGCAACGCCGGACACGAAATAGACCACGAACATCGGCAGCAGCGGCAGCCAGAACCACTCAAACAGGCCAGCATTGCCGGCTTGCGCCATCACGATGTCGGTGAGGTTCAAGCTATTGGCCGCGATCAGCACGCCGACCAGCGCGAAGCCCATCGCGATCTCGTACGACACGACCTGCGCGGCCGAGCGCATCGCACCCAAGAATGCGTACTTCGAGTTCGAAGCCCAACCGGCGAGGATGATGCCGTACACGCCCATCGAGGTCATCGCCAGCAGGTACAGCAGGCCGGCGTTGGCGTTCGACAGGACCAGTTGCGCATCGAACGGGACCACCGCCCAGGCCGCGAATGCCGGCGCCAGCGTGATCAACGGCGCGAGGATGTACAGCGCGCGCTGCGCCTTGGTCGGCTGGATGACTTCCTTGAACAGCAGCTTGAAGACGTCGGCGAAGGCCTGCAGCACGCCCATGCCGACATACATCGGCCCGTGGCGCACGTGCATCCAGCCGATCAGCTTGCGTTCCCAGACCACGTAGAACGCGACGGTGATGATGACCGGCACCGCGATCGCGAGGATCTTGAGCACGATCCAGATCACCAGGCCGATCGAGCCGAAGGCCAGCAGCCAGTCGCGCAACGGGTCGAACAGCATGTTCATGCGTCGACTCCGCGAACGGTGACGCGCCCGGCGCCGAGCGCGGCGTTGGCGCCGTAGCCCGATTCGACCCAGGCTGCGCCGGGCGCGACCTTGTCGCTAACGAGCACCGGCAAGGTCGCCGTGCCCACCACATTGCCGAGCTTCGCCATCGCGCCGTCGACAAGGCCGGCGGCTGCCGCGTCCTCGGGATGCAGCACGACACGTGCTCCGACGGTAAGCGGGTGTGCCTGCAGCGCCGCTGCGCGACGCGTGACGCCGTCGGTGCGGTAGATCGCCTGGGACACCGCAAGCTCGAGCCCGTCGCCATTGGCGCCGGACGACTTCGACACGGCAGCGGTGACCTCGCGTTCGGCAAGCGAAGCACGCAACCCGACGAGATCGGTGAATTCGAACCCGGGTGCACCCAGATCGCCACCGAGCGCGCGCAGCACGCGCCAGCCGGGACGTGCGTCGCCCGGCAGCTTGCCCGCGGGCACGGCGAGCTGGTCGCGGCCGTCGAGGTTGGTCAGCGTGGCATCGATCTCGGGCAGCGCGCCGATCGGCAGGATCACGTCGGCGATGCGCCGCGTCGAAGCGCAGGCAAAGTGACTGAAAGCCACGACCTGCGCTTCGCCCAAGGCCTTGAGCGCGGTGGACTGGTCGGCGAAATCGAGACCGGGTTCGATGCCGTACAGGAGGTAGGCGCCGCGCGGATCTGCCAGCATGTCGAGCGCGCCGCGCGTCTGCGGCAGCACGCCCTGCAGAGCCAGTCCAAGCGCGTTCGCGCCCTGCGGAATGCGGCACAACGCGGCGTTGTTCGCCTTGGCGAAATCGGAGGCTGCGGCGCGGATCGCGGCTGCTTGCACGCCGTTCTCGGCAACCGCGCCGACGATGACCACGGCCCGTGTCGCGTCCTTGAGCGCGGTTGCGAGTTCGGACGAGCCGAGCGCAGCGGCCAGCTTAGACGGCGCGACGATCTGCTTCGATGCGATATCGAAGGTGAATTCGAAGTCGACCGGATTGACCACGTGCACCTTGGCGCCGCGCGTCCACGCCTTGCGCACGCGCTGGTGCAGCAACGGCAGCTCGTGGCGCAGGTTGCTGCCGACGATGACGATCGCATCGGCGTGCTCGATCTCGGCCGACGGCATCGCGAACGGCTGCGCGACGGCGCCATCGGACAGGTCGTGCTCGGCGATGCGGTGGTCGAGGTTGCCGGTGCCCAGCGCTTCGGCCAGGCGCGCGAGCAAGGCGCCCTCCTCGTTCGAGGTTGCCGGATGCACGAGGATGCCGAGATCGTCCGCGCCGTTGTCGCGCAGGATCTCCGCGGCCTTGGCCAGCGCTACCTCCCACGAGGCTTCACGCCAGTCGCCTGCATCGCCGCCGCCGCCGACGCGAATCATCGGTTTGACCGCGCGATCTTCCGCATACAGGCCCTGATGCGAATAGCGATCGCGATCCGAGAGCCAGCACTCGTTGACCGCTTCGTTGTCACGCGGCACCGCGCGCATCACGTCGCCACGGCGCGCGTGCAGGAACAGGTTGCTGCCGAGCGCGTCGTGGTAGCCGAGCGACGCCTTGGCGATCAACTCCCAGGGCCGCGCGCGGAAACGGAACACCTTGTTGGTCAGTGCGCCGACCGGGCAGACATCGATGACATTGCCGGACAGTTCGGTCGTCAGCGGCTTGCCATCGTAGGTGCCGATCTGCAGGTCCTCACCGCGCATCATGCCGCCCAGTTCGTACGTACCGGCGATCTCCGCGGTGAAGCGTACGCAACGCGTGCACTGGATGCAGCGCGTCATGTCGGTGGCGACCAGCGGACCGAGATCCTCGTCGGCGATGACGCGCTTGCGCTCGCTGAAGCGGCTGACCGACCGGCCGTAGCCGAGCGACAGGTCCTGCAGTTCGCATTCGCCGCCCTGGTCGCAGATCGGACAGTCGAGCGGATGGTTGATCAGCAGGAATTCCATCACGTTGCGCTGCGACTTCAACGCCTTGTCGCTGCGCGTGGCGATCTTCATGCCATCCATCACCGGCGTGGCGCAGGCCGGCGCCGGCTTCGGCATCTTCTCGACTTCGACCAGGCACATGCGGCAGTTGGCCGCGATGGCGAGCTTGTCGTGGTAGCAGAAGCGCGGGATCGGGATGCCGGCCTTGTCGGCGGCCTGGATGATCATCGAGCCCTTCGGTGCGGCCAGTTCGACGCCGTCGATGAAGACGGTGACGTGGTCAGGGGGCAGGCTCGGGTTCACGGGTTGCGCGCTCATGCGGCAACTCCGAGTTTCTCATCGACGATAGACCGCCCATTGCGGATGAAATACTCGAACTCGTCCCAGTAATGCCGCAGGAATCCTTGCACCGGCCACGCCGCGGCTTCGCCGAAGGCGCAGATGGTGTGGCCTTCGATCTGGCCGGCGGCGGCGCGCAGCATCTGCAGATCGTCGAGCGTGGCCTGGCCTTCGACGATGCGCGTCAGCATGCGGTACATCCAGCCCGTGCCCTCGCGGCACGGCGTGCATTGGCCGCAGCTTTCCTTGAAGTAGAAGCGCGCGATGCGCTGGCAGGCGCGCACCATGCACGTGGTCTCGTCCATGACGATGACGGCGCCGGAACCCAGGCCCGAACCGGCCTTCTGCAACGCGTCGTAGTCCATCGTCAGAGACATCATCGTCTCGCCCGGCAGCACCGGCATCGACGAGCCGCCCGGAA
>JACMKK010000133.1 GCA_014380115.1 Luteimonas sp.
ACGCCATTGAGGGGCGCGCGGGTGAGTTCGCCGTCGGTCTTGCGATAGGTGATGCCGGTGGTGTCGTGGATGACGTAGGGTCCGTCTTTTTCCTGGCCGATCACCATCATCACGTGGCCGGGGATGTAGACGAGGTCGCCGACCTGCAGCGACTTCATGACCTCGACGCGCCGGGCGTGGCTGTCGTCGACGCTGAAGGCGAAGCGGTTCAGCGCCGGACTCACGGCCTGGTCGCGCGTGTTGCGCGGCAGTTGCACGCCGAAGCTGCGATAGATCTCCGAGACGAAGCCGCTGCAGTCGCGCGCGTTGTAGGAGTGGCCCCAGCCATAGCGCTCGCCGAGGAACTTGAAGCTCTGGCGCAACAGGTTGGCGCGCGTCAGCGGCAAATAGTCGGTGGCCACGTCCTGCGTTCTCGGCATCAGCGCGGGCACCAGCACCAGGCCGCCGTCCTTGTCGCGGGCGGGCAGCTCGATCACGTGCGCGGTGTAGGGGTACTGTCCATTGACGAGGTGGTCTGCCGGCCAGTCCGCCAGCAACGGCACGCGCACGCCCATGTCCAGCTGCAGATCCGAGACCTGCGGCTGTTCCGGCGTGAACACGGTGCGCGCGGTCGCGCCGGTGACGACGAGGTAGGGCGTCCTGCTCGCGTAACCGAACACCTGCTGCTTGCTGCCTTCGGCGACCGATTCGCGCTCGACCCACGCCGCATAGGTGTTGCTGACCACGAACCACCATTCGCGGTCGCGACTGACGTGGGCGATCACGACCGGCGTGCCGGGAAACAGCGCGCTCTCCTGGAAACGGTCGATGTCCGTATTGCCCGGCGCATTGAACACGCGCAGGCGACTGGGGAACGTGCGCAGATCGGCGCGGCGCGTGACCAGGCCGTAGCGAGTCACCTGCGCATCAGGAATGTCCTTGAGATTCAGGCTCGCGGCGAGCTTGTCGATCTGGCGCTGCGTGCCTTCCTTGCCGTTCGCGTCGTACAGCGTCTGGTCCGGGCGCTTCGACAGCGCCTCGACCCAGGCCCTGACCTGCGCGCCGTCCAGCGTCTGCGGCAGGCCCTCGATGTCGTACAGCGAAGGATCGGCGGTCTGCAGGCGCGCGTTCTGCGCGGCGATGGCCTTGTCGTCGAGGACCACCTTGCCCGGCTGCTTCTGCCGTCCGATCCAGTAATCGGGATCGAGTTGCGTCTGGCGGACACCGATGACGCCCGTGCTCGCGACCGCTTCGCGTGATAGCGCAGGCGCCGGCAAGCCGAGCCCGGCCAGCGTCAGCGCCAGCAGCAGGCTTGCGAGCAGGGCAGGTCGCTTCATCGGCTCATTCCCCAACGGGCCAGCGGCGGGAGCGATCACGGGAGGCATCGCCAGGAGGGTGCGGAATACATATTTCCGAATATCCATAATTTAAGAATAAATTATTGACCATGGCAAGCGGTCCATGTTACACAGCGCTTACACGACCATTGGACCGGGGTAAGCGACGGCGTGGACAAGTCTGCACACCGAAGCTTGCAGCCTGAGCGGTTGCTCATGACCGCGTGCGCCTGCCTGTTGTTGGCGCTGGCCAGCCTCGCGGCCCGGGGCGCAGAAAACGGCGCGCGGAGGAGCATCGATGCCGTGACCGAACTGGTCGACGCCGGTCGCTTCAAGGCGGCCGAAGCGCGCATCGCGGAGTCGCTGGCCGAACCGGGCCTGTCGGCCGAGAAACGCCAGGCGCTGGTCTTCGAGCGCGAACGCATGCGCCGCATCCTGCTCGATTTCACGCTCGACCGTGCACAGGTCGAAGCGCGCGTGCGTAAGCAGATCCCGGACCTGCGCGAGGCGGAATTCGCCGCGTGGGACGAGGCTGGACTGTTCGAACACCAGGTGATCGACAGCCGCAAGCTGTATTTCAACCGTTCGCCTTCCAATTTGTTCCGCCTGAGCGCGCAGGCGCGCGCGCGGCGCGACCCGAAGTTGACGCCGATCGGCGACGGCCCGCTGGAAAGCCCGCATCCGCACCACGCCGCTGTGCGCAAGGCGGCCCTGGCGAGTGGCCGCAGCAGCGTCGAACCACAACGCGTGCGCGTCACCCACACGCTCACCGTCGACGCCGATGCGGTCCCCGCCGGCAAGACGGTGCGAGCCTGGATCCCGTATCCGCGCGCACTGCCGGGGCAGCAGGAAGACATCGACCTCAAAGCCAGCGTGCCGGCGAAACTCGAGCTCGCGCCGGAGTCGACGCTGCAACGCACCGTCTACCTCGAGCAGCCCGCGCAAGCCGGCAAGCCGACCACGTTCTCGGTCACTTACGAACTCACGACCTACGCGCAATACCACGCGATCGACCCGGACAAGGTGCTGCCGGCGGCGGTTAAGCCGGAACTGGCGCCGTTCGTGGCCGAGCGCGCCCCGCATGTCGTCTTCACCGACGCGATGCGCGAGTTCTCGCGCAAGGCCGTCGGCCACGAAAAGAACCCATATCGCATCGCGCAGAAACTGTTCGCCGCCGTCGACGCCATCCCCTGGGCCGGCGCGCGCGAGTATTCGACGATCTCCAACATCGGCGACTACGCCCTGCATGCCGGCCACGCCGACTGCGGCCAGCAAACGCTATTGCTGATGACGTTGCTGCGCCTCAACGGCATCCCCGCGCGCTGGCAATCCGGCTGGATCTTCTCCGACGGCGATTACGACAACATGCACGACTGGGGCTGGCTGTACCTGGCGCCGTACGGCTGGGTGCCGATGGACGTGACCTTCGGCCGCCTCGCCACCGGCGATCCGGACACCGAGTGGTTCTACCTCGGCGGCATGGACGCCTACCGCATCGCATTCAACGACGACTACGGCCGCGAGTTCATACCGGCCAAACGACATTTCCGTTCCGAGACCGTGGACCTGCAGCGCGGCGAAGCCGAGTGGGACGGCGGCAACCTCTATTTCGACCAATGGGATTACGACTTCGACTGGCAACGCTTGCCGGCCGCGAACGGACGCGAACGCAGATAGACCGACATCAACGACAGCATCGGCGGGAGAGGGGAATGACCAGTCAGAACTTGCGCAAGAACGTGCTTTGTGTGGCGATGGGGATGTGTTTGGTGGCGATGGCGTCGTCGGTGTATGCGGCGAATA
>JACMKK010000134.1 GCA_014380115.1 Luteimonas sp.
ATCGGCTGGCCGACCTCGGGCAGGAAGCGCCGGGCGATGTCGCGTGAGGCGTGCATCACTTCGTCGATGCGGTTGGAATGGAACAGCGCCTCGTTGAGGTGGTGCGTGTCGCCGTGGTCGCGGAAGTTGAGGCGGAACACGTCGAAGCCGCGTCGCAGCAGCGCCGCAGCCGTCAGGCGCATGTAGCTCGATTCGACGCTGCCTTCCCAGCCGTGCAGCAGCAGGGCCAGCCCGCGTGGCGCGCGGTCCGGCACGACGCTATGCAAACCGTGCAGGCGTACGCCATCGCCGCCGTCGACTTCGTGCGGCGTGGTGACCGCGCCGCTGGCCTGCATCGCCTGCGCGCCACGGCGGCGGCGCATCGGGCTCGTGCCGAGGACCGACTGCACATGCGGATTGCGCAGCCATCGCGGTGGCAGGTACTGGCTCTCGTGCAGGGTCACGTCGATCGGCGCATGGCGAGGGCGATGCGTTCGCGCGCGATCTCGGCGATGCGCCGGCGCCCGTCGGCATCGCCCGGTTCGATCGGCGCCAGGAACACCACGTCGGTACTGCGCGCCGGTTCGCCGAGCAGGCGCAGGAAGTTGGCGAAGAAACTCTCGTTCGGCTGGAACGCGACGATACTCTGCGCCGCGCCACCGACGCCGTAACGCAAGGCCACGGGTTGCACCGGCGCACCGGCTTCGACTGCGGCAAGGAAGATGCGGGCATGGAACGGGCCGAGTTCGCGGCCATCGCGCGTGCGGCCTTCCGGGAACACGCCGACCGAACGGCCGGCGCGCAGCCGCGCCAGCATCTCGTGTAGCACGCCGCCGAGCGATTCCTGGTTGCCGCGCTGGTGGTAGATCGTCTCGCCGCGCGCGGCCAGCCAGCCGACCAGCGGCCATTGCGAGATCTCGCGCTTGGCGACGAAACCCATCATGCGCTGGCTGTGCAGCACGACGATGTCGACCCAGCTGACATGGTTGGCGACGAACAGCGTCGCGCCGCTGACCGGCGTGCCGACGCGATGCAGGCGGAAGCCGAACACGCGCATCAATCCCGCCGACCAGGCGCGGATCAGGCGATGGTCGAGGCGCTCGCCGCCGCGCCAGCGCAGGCCCGCGGTCAGCGGCGTGATCAGCAACAGCACCAGCGGCAGGTCGACCAGCAAGTGCCACAGCAGCAGTGGCGCGCGATAGAGGTAGCGAAAGCTGCGCGCGAGCGCGTCACCGGAGGGCGACGCGAGCGCGCCATCGGGGGGAAGCGGCACGTTCATCCGGCCACGATAGCAGCGCGGGGCGGAAGGCGGGAGGCGAAGGGTTCAGCGGCGCGACCATCCATGCGCGTACTGAGATACGCCTACTCGGAGGCGCCTACTAAGTCCGCGCCCTGCTCGCTATTTCTTGCGCACCACCGCCAGCGTCAGCCGCGAAACGCAGACCAGGCGTCCGGCTTCGTCCTCGATGCGGATTTCCCAGACGTGTGTGCTGCGACCGACATGCAGCGGCCGCGCGGTGCCGATGACGATGCCTTCGCGCACCGCGGCGAGGTGGTTGGCGTTGATCTCGATGCCGACGCAGATCTCGCCTTCGTCCAGGCACAACATGCCGGCACTGCTGCCAAGGGTCTCGGCGAGCAACACCGAAGCGCCGCCATGCAACAGGCCGTAAGGCTGGTGGGTGCGTGCGTCGACCGGCATCGTGGCGCGCACGAAATCGGCGCCCAATTCGGTGAAGACGATGCCGAGCGTCTGCATCGCGGTGTTCGGCGAGAGCGCGTTGAGGTCGGCGAGGGAGGTGCCGGGACGAAAAAGCGCGCCTTGTGCGCGCCTGGTGTCGAGCTGGTCGGTCATGCGCTCAGCATAGCCGAGCCGGATGATCCGGCCCGGCGACCGGGGATGCGGGGAGGGACGCATCTGCCCGGCCGCGGGGGCGGGGGTTGGAACGGAACTCATGGGTCACGCGCAACGGAAGCGCGGCTGGGCCCAATCGTTGGTATAGCGCTTGCCGCTGGCGTAGCCGCTGCTGTTGCCGTAGCCGACGCCGAAATCGCGTTCGCGGTGGTTGCGGCGGGCCGGCGCATTCGGCTGGACGGTCTGGAGGGCCGGGGCGGCTTCGCGGCGGTCGTTGTTGTTGGTCTGCATGGTCATGGCGGTTCTCCGGGGGGTGTGGTGGTGTGGTTGTGCTTCGGTGTGTTGGTAGACTACAACACCTAACCGATTCCGCCATATGCCAAAAGTCACCCCACTGAAGATCTAGTCTGAAAGCGGGCGGCGCATGCCGGATTACCCCAAGAGATGCGGATTCGCAGGCCTGCGTTGCACCTGCTGGGCATGACTGATGACAGGGGGCGTGGGGCGGGCCCCGGCCCGGTTTGTTTTGCGGACGTAATCGGCCGCTGGGTGCAGGCTTTTAGGGGGCCGGAAATCCCGACGGCGGGCTTGAGACCGCCTACAGCCGCCCTACAGGATCGGCGCTAACCCCGCTCCGAAGGCGGTGAAGATGCGCGTCAGCAGGCTCTTCAGGCCGAGGCTGACCTCGGGGAAGTCGCCGACCGGCTCGTAGCATTCGCGAAAGCGCGCATCGCCCGGCGGCAGCGGCATCGGGCAGCCCGGACCGGCGCGGAACTCGTAACTGGTGGCATAGCGCACCGGCCACAGGTCGAAGATCGGCAGTTGCTCGGAGACCTTGGCCAGCGAATATTCCAGCCCCGAGAACACCGGCGGCTTGTCGCGCCGCGCGATGGTCCACGCGTTCGCGGGCGAGGTGTCGCGGCGGATGCTGGCGGCGAGCGCGCGCGCGAACGCCGCGTCCTCGATCACCACCGCGCTCTCGGTGTTGTAGCGGTCGCCGCGCGGATCGAAGTTGTGCGTGCCGACCACGCCGACGCGTTCGTCGATCACCAGCGACTTGGCGTGCAATCCGATGCGCACGCCGGCGCGCTCGAGCGGCACGGGTTCATTGGCCGAGAATCCCGAATAGCGCAACGCGGAGTATTCGCGTGCAAGCGGCAAGGTCACGCCGCGCTGTTCGACCTGGCCTGGGTCGGCGCTGCCGGCAGCGGTTCCGGCGACACGGGTGTGCGCGTCGGCGGGTTCGTCGATCTCGACCGAGCCGTCGGCATTCCACGAAATCCCGACCGCACCGGTGGCATCGACGTCGATCGGCGCGTCCTCCGGGAACGGCTTGAATTCGTAGATCTCGAAGCCGAAGTCGCGCAGGTAACGACGCTTGTATTTGTATGACAAGGCATAGGTGATGAACGAGTCGGTCGCCGCCAGGCTATTGGTCGACACGATCACACGCGGCCGATCTGCGCGGTCGTGCAGGTCGCGGAACAGCTGTTGCGCCGGCTTCGACAGCACCAGGTAGGGAGTTTGCAA
>JACMKK010000135.1 GCA_014380115.1 Luteimonas sp.
AGCACGATCTGCGCGCGGGTCTCGAAATCCGGCGGCTCGATCGCGACGCTTAAGCCCCAGGCCAGTCGCGATTTCAGGCGTGGCTCGAGGCCCTCGACCTCGCGCGGATAACGATCGCAGGTCAGGATGATCTGCTGCTTGCCGTCGAACAGCGCGTTGAAGGTGTGGAAGAACTCCTCCTGCGTGCGGTCCTTGCCGGCGAAGAACTGGATGTCGTCGATCAACAGCGCGTCGACCTGCTGGAAATGGCGCTTGAACGCATCCATGGCCTTGTCCTGCAGTGCCTTCATCATGGCGCTGAAGAACTGTTCGGAACGCAGGTACAGCACCCGTGCGGCGGGATTCATTGCCAGCATCGCGTTGCCGGCGGCGAACATCAGGTGGGTCTTGCCCAAGCCCGTGCCGCCGTACAGCAGCAGCGGGTTGTGGGTGCGGTCGCCGGGTTTCTGCGCCGCCTGCCAGGCGGCCGCACGACCGAGCTGGTTGCTGCGGCCCTCGACGAAATTCTCGAACGTGTAGTGGCTGTCGAGATTGCCGGCGAAGCGCTCCATCGCACCGTGCCGGGTAACCGAGATTCCTTGCGGCGCGACAGGCAGCGCGACACCGGATTGGCCGGTGCGGGGCAGGGAACCGATCTCGAGACTCACCTCGCTACTGCCGGAAAAGTGCGCCAGCAGTTCGCGGATGCGATCGAGATAACGTGCCCGCACCTCGTCGCGGACGAAGGCATTGGGCGCGTACAGCACCGTGCTGTCCTCGCGCTCGCTGGCTTGCAGCGGCTTCAGCCAGGCGTGCACGTCCTCGGCCGGTAGTTCGGCTTCGAGGCGTTGCATGCAGCGGGGCCAGGCATCCATCGTCGCAGAGGGGCTCGAGAGGGCCGCGCGCCGCGCCTGGACCAGCACGCGCAACGGGCAAAAGGGATACGGCAGACTACCATCGCCTGCGACTTGGCACGACGGTGCATGCGCTGGTAGTGAGGCTTCGGCCGGCGTAGCGCGTTCCCGCCACAAGCACGCTCGCGACCACCGGTCAGGTTGACCGCGTGGTGGTGGCCCGGTATCCTCGCCGGTCTTTCTGCCGCACCGCCTCACGAGCTACGACCATGGCCACCAAGCGCACGTACCAGCCCAGCAACCTCAAGCGCAAGCGCGACCACGGCTTTCGTGCCCGCATGAAGACGGCGGACGGTCGCAAGATCCTGGCGCGCCGCCGCGCCAAGGGTCGCAAGCGCCTGACGGCCTGACGTCGCGCCGGCCGCAATGCGGCCCCGTCGCGTCCCCCGAATGCCATGAGCCATTGCTTCCCGCGCACCGCGCGGGTACGCGCGCGCGCCGAATTCGACCGCATCTTCAAGCTTGGTCGCCGCATCGCCGCGCCAAGCCTGGCTTTGCACCTGCTCGCCGAAGGCGACGTACCACGGCTGGGTCTGGCGGTGTCGCGCAAGGTCAGTGCCGATGCCGTGGTCCGCAATCGCATCAAGCGCGCGCTGCGCGAGGAATTCCGCCATGTGCGTGGTGCATTGCCGGGCGGTGACTACGTGCTGGTCGCGCGCCAAGGCGCCGCCGCCATGACACTACCGCTGCTGCGTGCGGAATTCGTCGCATTGTTGAAACGCGCCGGCGCATTGCCGCCACCTCCCAGCGACGGCACAATGCCGACCGCTTCCTCTCCCACGCATTGCGCGCCGGACTCTTCCGGCCGATGAGCATCCCTGTCCGATGACCCAGACCCGTACGTTCCTGATCTTCGCCTGGCTGATGGTGGCGACCTTGCTGTGGATGGAGTGGGGCAAGGAAAAGAATGCGCCGCCGACGGCGCCCGCTGCGTCCGCGAACCAGGTCGCGAACAGCTCGAGCACGGTACCGACGAGCACCGTGCCGGCCGCGACTGGCGAGACATCGTCCAGTATTCCCGATGCCGGCAAGCCGGCCGCACAGCCACCTGTCGCCAACGCCGTGGCGACGCCGGCCAACGGCGACGCGCAACGCATCACGCTCAGCAACGACGTGTTGCGATTGCAGCTCGATGGCGGCAGCGTACGCAGCGCCGAGTTGCTGAAGTACACGCAGACCACCCAACCGAACAGCCCGCCTGTCCGTTTGCTGGACGATCGCGCTGCAGGTTATTTCGTTGCCCAGAGCGGCTGGATCGCGCGCGGCAGGGCTGCGCCGACGCACGAGTCCGGCTTCGTACCCGCGCAACCGCAACGCGACATCACCATGCCGCGCGGCCAGCACGAGGCCAGCGCCGCGTTCGTGTGGACCGGTCCGGACGGCGTCAGCATCCGCCGCACCTACACGCTCAAGCGCAACGACTACGCCGTCCTGGTGCGCGACGACATCGTCAATGCCGGCACGACGCCGTGGCAGGGCTACATCTATCGGCAGCTGTTGCGCGATCCGCCGCCGAGCAAGAGCGGCATGACCAATCCGGAGGCCTACAGCTTCACCGGCGCGGCGTGGTACAGCCCGGAAGAAAAATACGAGAAGCGCAAGTACGCCAACTTCGTCGACGACGGCCCGCTCGACCGACAGGTCACCGGCGGCTGGATCGCGCTGCTGCAGCACTATTTCTTCGCCGGCTGGATTCCGCAACCCGACCAGGCCGCGCTGTACTCGCTCAAGACCTACGGCCGTAACTTCGCAGCCGAAGCGACAGGACCATCGTTCACCGTGGCGCCAGGCGCGCAGGCGAGCACGCAGGCGCGTTTGTGGGTCGGGCCGAAGTTGCAGGACCGCTTGGACTCGGTCGCCCCCGGCTTGGGCCTGACGCTGGATTACGGCATCTTCACCTTCCTCTCCAAGCCGCTGCACTGGCTGCTGGCCTTCTTCCACAGCTTCACGCACAACTGGGGTTGGTCGATCGTGCTGCTGGTGGTGCTGATCAAGGCGGCGTTGTTCCCGCTGTCGACGGCGCAGTACAGATCTATGGCGAAGATGCGCAAGTTCCAGCCGCGCATCGCGCAGCTCAAGGAGCGCTACGGCGAGGATCGCCAGAAATTCCAGACCGCGATGATGGAGCTGTACAAGAAGGAGAAGATCAATCCGGTCGGTGGTTGCTTGCCGGTGCTGCTGCAGATGCCGGTGTTCCTGGCGCTATACTGGGTGTTGCTGGAGTCGGTCGAGTTGCGCCAGGCGCCGTGGATCCTGTGGATCCAGGACCTCACCGCGCGCGATCCCTACTTCATCCTGCCGATCCTCAACATGCTCGTGACCTGGGCGACGCAACGACTGACGCCGATGGTCGGCATGGATCCGATGCAGCAGAAGATGATGCAGTTCATGCCGTTGGTGTTCGGCGTGCTGTTCGCGTTCTTCCCGGCGGGCCTGGTGCTGTACTGGGTGACCAACGGCTCGCTCGGCCTGCTGCAGCAGTGGTGGCTGACCAGGCGTTACGCCGAGGCACCGGCCAAGGCCTGACCGCCGGGCAACCAGCTGCGCGAACGCGCGACGAAGCCCGCCACCGGCGGGTTTCGTTTGTTCGGTCGCGGGCATCTGCGAACATGGCGGCCATGCATCCCGCCGGCCACGACACCATCGCCGCGATCGCCACCGCACCCGGCGCGGGTGGCGTCGGCATCGTGCGCTTGTCGGGTGCGGACGCGAAACGGATCGCCGAAGCGATCTGTACGCGCCGCATCCAGCCGCGCGTCGCGCACCACGTGCGCTTCCGTGACGAAGGCGGCGACAGCATCGACGACGGCATCGCGCTGTTCTTCGCCGCGCCGGCCAGCTACACCGGCGAGGACGTCGTCGAACTGCAGGCACACGGCAGCCCGGCCGTGCTGCAGGAACTGGTCGTGCGTTGTTGCGCACTCGGCGCGCGAACGGCACGCCCTGGCGAGTTCAGCGAGCGCGCCTTCCTCAATGGCAAGCTCGACCTGGCCCAAGCCGAAGCCGTCGCCGACCTGATCGCTGCCGGCGACATACGCGCCGCGCGTGCCGCGCGTCGTGCGCTCGAAGGGACGTTCTCGCGTCGCGTCGACGCCATCGCCGCCGAACTGCTGGCCCTGCGCGTGCACGTCGAGGCGGCGATCGATTTTGCCGACGAGCCGCTCGATACGCTGGGCGGCGGCGTCCTGCGCGCGCGGCTTGCCGCCACCATGCGCGCGCTCGCGGATCTGCTCGCGGACGCCGAACGCGGACGCAAGTTGCGCGATGGTCTGCATGCGGTGATCGTCGGTCCGCCCAATGCCGGCAAGAGCTCGCTGTTGAATGCGCTCGCCGGCAGCGACCGCGCCATCGTCACCGACATCGCCGGCACCACGCGCGACCTCTTGCACGAAACCGTGCGCATCGATGGCGTGGAACTGACGTTGATCGACACCGCCGGCCTGCGCGAGGGTGGCGATGCGATCGAGCGCGAAGGGATGCGCCGTGCGCAAGCGGAACTGCAGCGCGCCGACCTCGCCATCGTCGTGGTCGATGCGCGCGATCCCGAGGTTGGGCGGAAGGCAGTCGCCGCCGCGATCGCCGACGTCCCGGACATCCTGTGGCTGCACAACAAGGCCGACCTGCTCGCACCGATGGAACCCGCCGACCATCCGGAAGCCGCGACATCGGCGGTCAACAGGCATGCTGCCGTGCTCGTCTCGGCCAGGACCGGCGTCGGCCTGCCCGAACTGCACGCACGCCTGCATGCCTTGGCAGCGGGGCCGCAGGCCGAAGCCGGCGGCGGCACCTTCACCGCACGCGCGCGACAGGTTGACGCGCTCGTCCGTGCCGCCGGGGAGCTCGACACCGCCAACGCTGCGCTGGCAAGCGAGACCCTCGACCTGGCTGCAGAGAGCCTGCGCGCCGCGCACGACGCCCTCGGCGAGATCACCGGCCGCATCGCGCCGGACGACCTACTGGGTCACATTTTTTCGACGTTCTGCATCGGAAAGTAGCTCCGTTCACTGAATTCAGGTACGCAGGGTGTTGACAAACGCCGCCCGCTGCCGCGTGCTAGGCGCTCGTGTGTCCGTTGCACTGTCAGGGGGAAGTCCAGATGTCCGTTTCAAGAACCGTGTCAAACCGATTGAGGGGTCAGCCGTCACGACGGGGAGTCGCGCGCTGGGCCGGTAGTGCGGTGCTGCTGATGCTTGCGTTCAGCGGCTGCAAGAAAGAGCAGGCCGCCACCGATACCGCCGCCACCGGACCTGCGGCACCGCAGGCGGTCGCGCCGCCGGCGCAGGCGGTGTCGGCAGAGGTCGCCGCGATGAGCGCCGATCAGCTGCGCGAATCCGCGGGCAAGGCATTGAGCGAGCAGCGCCTGTATGCGCCCGCCGCCAACAATGCGATGGAGTACTACCTGGCGCTACGCGACAAGCAGCCCAGCGATCCAGGGGTGGCCAGCGCGCTGACCGACCTGATGCCTTATGCGTTGATCGCCACCGAACAGAGCATCGCCCGCGACGACTTCGTCGAGGCGCAGCGCCTGTACGCGCTGATGGAGAAGGCCGACAAGGAAGCACCGGCACTGCCACGGCTGAAGCAGACCATCGCCGACGCGCAGGCCGCGCTGGCGCAGCGCACGGCAGCGGCGGAAGCGCAGACCGTGGAAGAAACCGAACGGCAGAAGAAACTCGAGGCCGACCGCCTGCAGCAACAGCAACTGGCCCAGCAGCAGGCCGCGCAGCAACTCGCGACGCAGCAGGCAGCGGACCAGCAGGCCGCGACGCAGCGTGCGGCGGAGCAGCGTGCCGCCGAGCAACGGGCGGCGGAACAGCGCGCC
>JACMKK010000136.1 GCA_014380115.1 Luteimonas sp.
CGCGCGTGGCGGCATCGTGATGCAGACCGAATCGGGCTTCGGCAGCGCCGGACTGAACAAGAAGCGCTTTTCCGCGCGTGCCAATGTGATTCGCATACTGCACGACGACGGCAGCATGGGCGTGTACGCGCACCTGAAGGCGAACGGCGTGTACGTGCAGGTCGGCGACCGCGTCGGCATCGGCCAGCAGATCGCGCTGAGCGGCAACACCGGCTACTCCAGCGGCCCGCACCTGCACTTCTGCCTGCAGGTGAACCGCGGCATGCGCCTGGTCTCGATCCCGTTCCGGATGGTTGGCGACCGCGGCTACCTGCCCCTGCCTAAGCTATAATTCGCGCCATTCCCCCTGCCCCAGCGCCGCCTCCCGCGGTGCCCGACCATGTCCGAACACCTGCGTGAAACCCACCGCCGCCGTACCTTCGCCATCGTCTCCCACCCCGACGCCGGCAAGACCACGCTGACCGAGAAGCTGCTGCTGTTCGGCGGCGCGATCCAGATGGCGGGTTCGGTCAAGTCGCGCAAGGCGGCCCGCCACGCCACCTCCGACTGGATGGCGCTGGAGAAGGAGCGCGGCATCTCGGTGACCTCGTCGGTGATGCAGTTCCCGTACGAGGGCCGCATCGTCAACCTGCTCGATACGCCCGGCCACGCCGACTTCGGTGAGGACACCTATCGCGTGCTGACCGCGGTCGACTCGGCGCTGATGGTGATCGACGTCGCCAAGGGCGTCGAGGAGCGCACGATCAAACTGATGGACGTGTGCCGCATGCGCGACACGCCGATCATGACCTTCATCAACAAGCTCGACCGCGAGGGCCGTAATCCGATCGACCTGCTCGACGAAGTCGAGTCGGTGCTCGGCATCCAGTGCGCGCCGGTCACCTGGCCGATCGGCATGGGCTCGCGGCTGAAGGGCGTGGTGCACCTGGTCACTGGTGAAGTGCATCTCTACGAACAGGGGCGCAACTTCACGCGCCAGGACTCGACCATCTTCACCTCGCTCGACGATCCACAGGTCGAGGCGCGCATCGGCGCCGAGATGCTGCGCGAAGTGCGCGACGAGCTGGAACTGGTGCAAGGCGCTTCGCATCCGTTCGATCGCGTCGCCTACCTGTCCGGCAAGCAGACGCCGGTGTTCTTCGGCTCGGCGGTCAACAACTTCGGCGTGCAGCCGCTGCTGGATTTCTTCGTCGAACAGGCGCCCTCGCCGCGTCCGCGCGAGACCACCAGCCGCGAGGTCGCGCCGCACGAGACCAAGCTCAGCGGCTTCGTGTTCAAGATCCAGGCCAACATGGACCCGATGCACCGCGACCGCGTCGCGTTCATGCGCATCTGCTCGGGCAAGTTCGAGGCCGGCATGAAGACGCTGCACGTGCGCACCGGCAAGGAAGTGAAACTCGCCAATGCGCTGACCTTCATGGCCAGCGACCGCGAGATCGCCGAGTCGGCATGGCCCGGCGACGTGATCGGCATCCACAACCACGGCACGATCTCGATCGGCGACAGCTTCAGCGAAGGCGAAGCGATCAACTTCACCGGCATTCCCAACTTCGCGCCCGAGCTGTTCCGCCGCGCGCGCCTGCGCGATCCGCTCAAGCTCAAGCAGCTGCAGAAGGGCCTGGCGCAGCTGAGCGAGGAAGGCGCGACCCAGTTCTTCCGCCCGCTGATGAGCAACGACCTGATCCTCGGCGCCGTCGGCACGCTGCAGTTCGACGTCGTCGCCTACCGGCTCAAGGACGAGTACAGCGTCGATGCCTCGTTCGAGCCGATCGGCGTGGTGACCGCGCGCTGGATACGCTGCGCCGACGCCAGGAAGCTCGAGGATTTCCGCGACAAGTACGCAATGAACCTCGCCATCGATGCCGCCGGCGAACTGGTCTACCTCGCGCCCACGCGCGTCAACCTGCAACTCGCGCTGGAACGCTCGCCGGACGTGCAGTTCCTCGCCACGCGCGAGCATGCGCATGCGGTGGCATTGGATTGAAGGGCGGCCGTCGGGGCACGCATACCGTGGAGGAGCCGCTAGGTTCCCGCTTGACCAGCCATTCGGCTGTTGAAAGCCGCGGGAATGACGAACCGTCGAGCTACGACCCTGCAGCGGCTTCCGGTCCGGGCTGATCCAGATCGTAGTACTCGAAGATCAGGTGGATGCGGTCGCTGACGCCGCCATTGCGCACCGCATGCACGCCCATGTTGTTGACCTCGACCGCTTCGCCCTCCGGGAAGTGGTATTCGGTGTCGCCGACCAGGAACGCGACCTGGTCGTTGGTCTGGAGCGGCACATGGATCTTGTGCGGCCATTTCGCGGCCTGGTTGGCGTCGCGATGCGGCTTGATGATGCCGCCAGCAGCCATCCGCGCCAGCATCACGCGCGGGAACGCGGCGTGTGCGTAGCCGTAGGGCCGTGTCGCCTCGGCGAGCACGGGCTCGAGCCGCTCGCGCCACTGCGCCCACAGTGGGCGGTCGTAGGATTCGCGCCAGTCCTGGAAGTTGGACACGAACCGGAACACGATGTGGCGCGTGCGGTCGAGCGCCTCGAAGCGGTTGGGCTTGTCGGCGTTCTCGGCATCCCAGATGTCTTCCGGAATCGCGAGGATGGCTTCGCGGATGCCGGAGATATCCACCTTGCCGAGCGGCCTGACGGACGTGGTTTTGCGCGGATTGATGTGCATCGCGATCACGTTTGCAAGGATCTCACTCGATTGAAGCCGCGGTTCGCTCAGAAGTGGTAGTCGAACAGCTCGAGGTCGCGCCGGTACAACGCCGACACGCCGTCGACCAGGACCTGGTCATAGTAGTCCCGGTAGTCGCCGCGACGCGAGCTGTTGACCTGGCCCAATGCGGCGCCCGGAATGCCGATTCGCGCACAGATGGCATCGTAGGACGCCTGCATCTCCTCGACGCGGCCGATCGCATCCGTCAGCAGCGCACCGTCGGCATCCACCAGCTGGGTGTGCTGCGGCTGGAACAGGATGTGGTCGAGCGGCCTGAGCTTGAACAGGATGTGTCGCATCACCGCGCGCGGGTCGCGCTGGAAGGCATCGTCGGCGCGGGTCATGAAGGCGCAGTACGACACGAAGCGATCGAACGGATTGCGGACGAAGGCGAACTTGAAGTAATCCGCGAAAGCCTGTTCGCCGAGGAACGGGCGCACCTGCTGCAGGCTCAGATGGCCATGCTTGATTTGCGCCAGTTCGGGATAAGGAAAGCGCTTGTCGACGAACAGCCCGACCTGCTCGATGTCGTCCGGGCCGAGCTGTTCGCGCAGGGCCTGGCGCACCGAGTGCGTTCCGGTCTTGGGGATCGCGACGAAGATGAAACGATGCTGGTGGGAGACGATCATGCGGCGCTGTCGTGACGGCAGCGCGCATGATAGGCACACGGGCGAAGGGGCGCTAACCCGGAGCGCCGCGCCGACCGGCTGATCGCTAGTATTGCGGCATCGACCCGGAGGATCCGCCATGGCCAGACTGACCACGACGTTACTTACCCTGTCCCTGCTCGCCGGCTTCGCGGCCTGCCAGCGCGACGCTTCACCCGCGCCGGCGAATGAAGCGGAAACGCAAGCGTCGACCCCCCTTTCCGATCCGCCCGCCTCCGCGACAGCGCCCACGGCACCCGCCGACGAGCAAGGCGTAGTCGCAGGCAGGCCGCCGTCGACCATCGAGGTGCCTCCGGCCGATACGCCCACGCCCGACATTGCCGCTGGCGCAGACATCATTTACACCTGCGAGGACGGCAGCGAGCTGCATGTCAGGTATTCCACCCATTCCGCGACATTCGCCCTGGAGGATGGCAGCAAGGTGACGCTGCCGCGCGCGGAGTCGGCATCGAAGGGCGGCGGCGATCTCTACGTGGGCGATACGGTCGGCTTGCAACGCCTCGGCAACGTCGTGCAGGTGGAACAAAAAGGGAGCGCCAAACGCGTCTGCGCCGAGTCCGGCGGCAGCGCCTGACCCCTCCAGGCGGTGACCGGGCCGGAGCATTTGCACCAGTCGCCGCTGGCATCATGCCTCGTGACCGCGATTGCCGACCCGCGTGAGGAATTCGCCAGCGCACTGACGCACGGCATCGGTGCGGCCGCGGCGCTCGCCGGCGGCGCGGTGCTGGTCGCTCTCGCGGCGCGCAACGGCGACGGATGGCAGCTCGGCGCGGCGATCGTGTTCGGCGTCTGCCTGCTGCTGCTGTATGCCGCCTCGACGCTCTATCACGCCGTTGCGCACCCGGTCGCCAAGGGGCGGCTGAAGGTGTTCGACCACTGCGCGATCTACCTGTTGATCGCCGGCACGTACACGCCCTTCACGCTGATCGGCTTGCGTGGCACGCTGGGCTGGACCTTGTTCGTCGCCATCTGGGTGCTGGCCTTGGCCGGCGTGGCGTTCAAGCTGTTCTTCACCGGTCGTTTCAAACTGCTGTCGACGCTGATCTACGTTGCGATGGGCTGGCTGGTGGTCCTGGCGATCAAGCCGGTGATGGCGGCCCTCGATACATGGACTTTCGGTTGGCTGCTCGCCGGCGGCGTGTCCTACACGCTGGGCACGGTTTTCTACCACCGCGAATCGATCCGCTATTCGCACGCGATCTGGCATCTGTTCTGCATCGCCGGCAGCGGCTGCCACTACGTGGCGGTGATGGCGCAGGTCCTGCCGCCCACCTGAACCTCGCACAACGGCTTCACCGTCGCTTGACCGGCGAGTGTCGATGGTGCCTCGACCTTCCGTGTCGATATCGCTGATGCAGCCGATTCCCGAGCCACGCAACACAAGCCTCGCGGCGCGCGCCTCGGATGCCGTAGCGCGGCATCCCGTGCTCACCGCGCTCGGCGTGCTGTTGGTCGCAATCGCCGTGCTGATCGCGCTGTGGGACTGGAACTGGTTCAAGGGTCCGGTCGAGCGGCGCGTGCAGGCGCAGACCGGGCGCGCGTTCGAGATCGGCGGCGACCTCGATGTCGACCTGGGTCGCATCACCACGATCCGCGCGGATGCGGTGAGTTTCGGCAACGCGGCGTGGTCGAAGGATCCGATGATGGCCGCGGCCGATCATGTCGAGCTCGACATCGAGACCTGGCCCTTCCTCTTGCGGCGCGAAGTACGCATCCCCGAGATGCGGCTCGGCAAGCCGCGTCTGCGCCTGGAGACCGGCCCGAAGGGCGTGGGCAACTGGGTCTTCGGCGACAGCCAGGGCCGGGTGCCGGAGTTCCGCAAGCTGTGGGTCGATGATGGTCGCCTGCGCTACATCGATCCGCCGGGCCGGACCGACATCGACATCAAAGTCGCTAGCCGTGCGGCGCCCCGGGAGGACGCATCGCCGCCGATCGAGGTCGACGGTGGCGGTCGCTGGAAGGGCAACCGCTTCACGCTGCAGGGCCGCGCCGAATCGCCACTCGAACTGCGCGACAAGGAGCAGCCCTACCGCATCAACTTGACGGCGCAAGCGGGCGCTACCAACGCGCACGCGCGCGGCACGCTGCTCGACCCGTTGCGCATGCGCGACTTCGACCTGCAACTGGCGTTGTCGGGGCAGAACCTGGAAGACCTGTATCCGCTGATCGGCATCGTCACGCCAGCGACGCCCCCGTATAAGCTGGACGGCCGTCTGACCCGCGACGCCAGCACCTGGAAATACGACGATTTCACAGGCGTCGTCGGCGACAGTGACCTGGCCGGCTCGGCCAGCGTGGATACCGGTGGAGCGCGGCCGTACCTGCGCGCCAACCTGGTCTCCAAGCGCCTGGATTTCGACGATCTCGCCGGCTTCGTCGGCGCCGCGCCGCAGGCCGACGGCAAGGAAGCCAGCAACGCAGAGCTGCAGGCATTGGCTGCAAGACAGGCGGCGCGCACGCGCGTGTTGCCGGATACGCCGTACGAGCTGGACAAACTGCGCGCGATGGACGCCGACGTGCGTTGGAAGGCGCATCGCATCAATTCGCCCACACTGCCTTTGGACGACATGGACGCCCACCTCAAGCTCGAAGGCGGCTTGCTGCGTCTGGATCCCCTCAACTTCGGCGTCGCCAACGGCGACATCCGCTCGATCATCCGCATGGATGCGCGCGAAGCGACGATCCGCACCAATGCGCAGATCACCGCGCGCGGGCTCGACCTCGCAAAGCTGCTGCCGGACGCGAAGATCACCAAGAGCGCAATCGGCAAGGTCGGCGGCGACATCGCGATCGCCGGCAGCGGCAATTCGGTCGCGAAGATGCTCGGCAGCGCCGACGGCGACATCGCGCTGGGCATGGGCCACGGTCAGATCAGCAACCTGCTGATGGAGCTGGCCGGTATCGACATCGCCGAGGCCTTGAAATTCCTGGTCACCAAGGATCGCAAGGTGCCGATTCGCTGCGCGTTCGGGGACTTCGCGGTGAAGGATGGTGTCATGGACGCGCGCGCGCTGGCGTTTGACACGAGCGACACGATCATCGTCGGCAATGGCACGATCAGCCTGCGCGACGAAACGCTCGACCTGCGCCTGCGCCCGCGACCGAAGGACCGCAGCATCTTCACGCTGCGCTCGCCGCTGCTAGTCGGCGGGACGTTCAAGGACCCGTCGTTCCGGCCGGACCTTGCGCGCGTCGGCCTGCGCGGCGCGATCGCGCTGGCGCTCGGCAGCATCGCGCCGCCGGCAGCGTTGCTAGGCACGATCGACCTTGGTGGCGGCGAGGACAGCGGCTGCGGCGGACAGTACGCCAAGTAAGGATGCTGCTGCGCGCGAAACGCATGACCCGGATTTGTACAGGCCGGACTTGTGCGGGAACGCCCCGCTGCCGCGGAGACACTCAGGAGGCGATGTAGCGCTGCAACTGGTCGAGTTCGACCTGCTGGTCCTCGATCACCGCCTTGACCAGGTCGCCGATCGAGATCACACCCAGCACCGCATCCCCATCGAGCACCGGCAGATGGCGGATGCGCTTCTCGGTCACGATCTGCATGCAGCGTTCCGCGCTGTCCTGCAGGCCTACCCCAATGACGCTCGCCGTCATGATGTCGCGCACCGGAGTGTCCTTCGAGGATCGGCCCTCGAGCACGATCTTGCGCGCGTAGTCGCGCTCGGACAGGATCCCGGCAAGGCGGCCGCCCTGCATCACCAGCACCGCGCCGATGCGTTTCTCGGCCATCAGGCGGATCGCGTCGATCACCGGTGCATCCGGGCCGATCGCGAACACTTCAGGTGCCTTCGCCTCCAGCAATTGCCGCACGGTGCGCATGGGCCTCTCCCTGCGTGGAATGGACCTGCTGCGAGGATACTCCCGGTGCAGGCCGCCAGCTATCGACCAGATACAGCGGCCGCTGCTTGGATTCCTCGTACAGGCGGCCCAGGTATTCGCCGATCAGGCCGAGCGCGACCAATTGCACGCCGCCGAGGAACAGGATCACGGCCATCATCGTCGGCCAACCCGCGACGGCATCGCCCCACAACAGCGCCTTCGCCACGATCCACACCGCATAGGCGAACGCCAGCAGCGCCGTCAGCACGCCGAGATAGGTCGCCAATCGCAGGGGCGCAGTGGAGAAGCTGGTGATGCCTTCCAGCGCGAAATTCCACAGCCGCCAGAAGTTGAATTTGCTGCTGCCGCCCAGGCGCGCTTCGCGCTCGTACGGGATCGACGCCTGCTCGAATCCGATCCAGCCGAACAGCCCCTTCATGAAGCGGTGCCGCTCGCGCAGTTGTCGCAGCGCGGTCAATGCTCGCGGCGAGAGCAGGCGGAAGTCGCCGGTGTCGGTCGGGATCGGGGTCTTCGACAGGTAGCGCATGACGCGATAGAACGCATGCGCGGTGGCCCGCTTCAGCCAGCCTTCGCCTTCGCGCACTGTCCGCGTGCCGTGCACGTCGTCGTAGCCTTCGCGCCATTTCGCGACGAACTGCGGGATCAGTTCCGGCGGATCCTGGCCGTCGGCGTCGAGGATCATGGCAGCGCCGTCCTCGATGCGATCCAGGCCGGCGGTGAGGGCTGCTTCCTTGCCGAAATTGCGGGACAGCCGCAATAAGGCGACCCGTACATCGCCGGACGCGATCGCCTGCATGGCCTGCCAAGTGCCGTCGTCGCTGCCGTCATCGACATACAGGACTCGGCCTTCGACGCCATCGTCCAGCATCGCGTCGAGCGTGGATGCGATGCGCGCATGCAGCGTCGGCAGCACGTCGGCCTCGTCGAACGCGGCGACGACGACGGTCAGGCGGGCGTTGCGCGATGGATCCTGGTTCATAGGGCGATGGTATCCGCCTAGTCGAGGGTCCGCAGGTAGGCGTTGCCGCCGATCTGCCGCATCTGTCGCTGGATGGCGTTGCCGCGGCGCTGTACGTAGGGTCCCGGATTGCGGGCGTTGTAGCGCCTGGGACTGGGCAGGACGGCCGCCAGGCGCGCGCTTTCGGCGGACGACAGCTGCACGGCGTCCTTGCGGAAGAAACTGCGTGCGGCGGCCTGCGCGCCATAGACTCCGTCGCCGAACTCGGCGATGTTGGCGTACACCTCGAGGATGCGACGCTTCGGCCACAGCACTTCGATCAAACCCGTGTACCAGGCCTCGATCCCTTTGCGTACCCAACTGCGGCCGCTCCACAGGAACAGGTTCTTGGCCAGTTGCTGACTGATCGTGCTGCCGCCGCGCACCTTGCGTCCGCGGGCATTGTTCTTGCGCGCCTTTTCGATGGCGCTGAAGTCGAAACCGTTGTGGTTGGCGAAGTTCTGGTCCTCGGCAGCGACCAGGGCGACGGGGACGCTCGGCGCCATCTCGTCGAGATCGCGCCAGTCGTAGGCGATCCGTTGCGTCCAGTCGCCTGCCGTCCACGCCTGAAGCTGCCGCGCCGCCATGAACATCGAGAACGGCGGATCGACGAAGCGCAGCACCAGCACTTGCCCGATGCTGAGCAGCATCAGCAGCAACGGCAGTTTCCACAGCCAGCGCCACCGGCTGCGTCGTCGGGGGGCGAGGTCCGCCGCGTTCACGCGGCCACCTCGCCCGTCTTGCGCATCGTCGTCGCGATCCCCATCTGCATCCGATCCTCATCCCCCAACTGCTCGGTCCGCATTATCGACGATGCGCCCGCCGGCATTTCCACGGTACCGACCATGGCCGATTCGATCGCCGACCAGGACAGCCTGACCCGATTCCTCATCGCAGGGGCCGGCGTACGCGGCGTGCGCGTGCATCTCGACCGGACCTGGGCGCAGATTCGCGAGCGTGCCGATGATGCATCGGGTCGGCCACCCCCCGCAGCCGCGATCGAGCTGCTGGGCGAAGCCACGGTGGCCTCGGCCCTGTTTACGGCTCACGCCAAGGTCGAAGGACGGTTGTCGATCCAACTGAAAGGCAAAGGCGCGCTGCGGACCTTGTTCGCCGAATGCACCGCCGCCGGCACGCTGCGCGCGATCGCGCAGCTCGCGGACGACGATGTGCCCATGTCGCGCGACCTGCGCGAACTCGGCCCGGAGGCCCTGCTCGCGATCACTGTCGAGAATCCGGGCAGCGCCAGTCGCGAGCCGATGCGCTACCAGGGACTGGTCGCGCTGCAGTCGGACTCGTTGTCGGAAGCCTTCGAGGACTATTTTCGCCAATCGGAGCAACTGCCCACGCGCCTGCTGTTGGTCGCGGACGGCGCGCAGGCGGCAGGACTGATGCTTCAGAAACTGCCGCAGGACAGCGGCGACGAAGAGGGGTGGATTCGCGCCGGAGCCTTGTTCGACACGCTGGATCCAAGCGAATTGCTCGATCTCTCCGCCGCGACGCTGCTGCATCGCCTGTTCCATGAGGACGGCGTGCAAGTGCTGGATAGCCGGTCGCTGCGTTTCGCCTGCTCGTGCTCGCGCGAGCGGGTAGAGGCCATGCTGCAGTCGCTGGGCGAAGCCGAGGCGACGGCCGCCGCCACCGGGCGCGGTGGCGAGGCGGAAATCCGTTGCGAATTCTGCGGACAGCGCTATTGTTTCAGCGTGGCCGAGGTAGACGCCCTGTTCACGGGGTTAGGGCGTCCAATGACCGCCCCCGACCGGCTCCAGTGAGCCTTGGGGCCGTGTCAGGGGATTGTTAAGAAAACATAAAGCTGCTAGCGTGCAGATTCGGGAACTTGACCATTGAGTGAGGGTCACAAGCGCGTGATGCGACTGCGTCTGCTGCCATTGTCGTTCGCCCTGCTGCTTGCCTTCGGCGCGGCCACGGGCGCGCATGCGCAGTCCAGGCCCGATGGTCGAACCGAGCAGACCGTGCTGCCTGTATGGAACAAGGCCAGCGGTAAGCTCGAAGCCATCCTTCTGCTCGAGCCGACCGATGGCGCCCAGGCCGGTGCGCGCTGGCGTTTCGGGGACAATTCGCTCGATGCCGCGTTCGGCCTCGAAGCCGGCGATTCGCTGGCCCTGCTCTGCGACCGCAAGAACGGCATCGCCGGCGCTATCGGCAATCTCGCCAACAACTGCATGCTCGCGAGCCTCGGCGGCGACTTGGACGACGAGGGCAGCCGCCGGACCAGCGCTACCGCGGCATTCAACACTTCCGGTGGCAAGCTCGGGGTGAGCGCCGGCAGCGGCCGGGATACGCTTCCCGCCTGGTTGACGCCCGGTACCAGCGGACCGAGCAAGGTCGATGTCAACGACCTCACCGTCTTTGCCCGCAAGAACCTGCCACGCGAAGCCTTCGTGTCCATCGCCGGCACGGTGGCCAAGGCGCGCCTGATTCCCGAGGCCGAAGCCGGCAGCCTGGCCGATCGCTGGAGCAGCAAGACCTTGAGTGTCGGCGGTGGTTTCGGCGCGTTCGGTGCCAGCATCGTCGGCCATGTGATCGACACTCCCGGCCAGCCGAAATGGGAAGGGCTGGGCCTCGGCCTGACCTGGCGCACGCCATGGAGCGGCCAGCTCACCGTAGGTGCTGACAATCTGGTGACCCGCGGCAAAAACCCGTTCTCGCCGATGAGCGAGACTCAGGAAGACGAGGGCACCGTGCCCTATGTTCGGTACGAGCAAGACCTCTGAGCCCGCGCTGCGACGGCCTTTCAGCCGCCGATTAACGACACTTTAATTTTTCTCCTAGGGGGGCTACTATCGGCCCCGGCCTTGCTGGCTTTGGCGTCTTCCTTGACTCCACTGGCGAGGTTCCCATGGGATTTACCCAAGACTCACTTGGAGAGAGAGATGACCTTTAAGACCACCAAGCTCCG
Organism: Luteimonas sp.; assembly: GCA_014380115.1. Classification (GTDB taxonomy): domain Bacteria; phylum Pseudomonadota; class Gammaproteobacteria; order Xanthomonadales; family Xanthomonadaceae; genus Luteimonas. Next base: position 11,146 of record JACMKK010000136.1, read on the forward strand.
GGACGCGATTTCGTTCGCGCTCGCCGTGGGCGCCACCGCTCTTGCCGGTACGGGTATTGCTTTCGCACAGGAAAGCGCCGCTCCCGCAGGCGAGGAAGCTACAACCCTCGATCGCATCGAGGTTACCGGTTCGCGCATCAAGCGCACCGACATCGAAACCTCGCAGCCGGTGTTCACGCTCAACCGCGACGAGATCCAGGCACAGGGCCTGACCTCGATCGGTGACGTGATCCAGAACCTCACCGCGCAAGGTTCCTCGCTCAATACCACCATGAACAATGGCGGTAACGGCGAGACACAGGTCAACCTGCGCAACCTCGGCGCACAGCGCACCCTGGTGCTGGTCAACGGCAAGCGTTGGGTCGGCGGCACGGGCCTCGGCGGTGCGATCGACCTCAACACGATCCCGACCGCAGCGGTCGAGCGCATCGAAGTGCTGAAGGACGGCGCCTCGACGATCTACGGTTCCGATGCGATCGCGGGCGTGGTCAACGTCATCCTGCGCCAGAACTACGAAGGCGCCGAAGCCAATGCCTTCATCGGCCAGTTCGACAAGGGCGACGGCACGCGCCAGGCCTACGACTTCACCGTCGGCAGTGCCTCCGAGCGCTGGTCGTCGATGTTTGGCGTCGGCTACGTCAAGGAAGATCCGGTTTGGGCAGGCGACCGTGAAATCTCCGCTGTGCCACTGTTCGGCGGTACCCTCAATGCTGGCGGCAGCTCCACTAGGCCGGACGGCAACTTCTGTATTCTCGATACGGCTACGTTTGCGTGTTCGCAGCCCAATGGCGAGTACGGTTTCTTCATTCCGACGGGTACGGGCACCTTCCGCGCCAACTCGGGCACCCCAGCCGATCTGTACAACTTCGCACCGTCGAACTATTTACTGACTCCGCAGGAACGCATCTCGATCTTCGCCAACGGCTCGCTGGACATCACCGACAACCTGCGCTTCAAGGCGTTGGCTCAGTACAACGAGCGTCGTTCGGCCCAGTTGCTCGCTGCCAATCCGATCGTGCTTGGCTTCCCGGCTGGTGATAGCACGGTCATCAGCTCCGACAGCATCTACAACCCGTACGGCCAGGACATCAACTGGATCCAGTACCGCCCGAACGAGAGCGGCGGCCGTCTGTTCAACCAGAACGTCGCGACCACGGTGTTCAACCTCGGCTTCGAGGGCACGCTGAATCTGGCCGACAAGCCGTTCGACTGGGAAGCGGGCTACATCTACGGCCGCAACTCGTCCAACAACACCACCGACGGTCTGTTCCGGATCAGCGCGATCCAGGCCGGCCTCGGCCCGTCGTTCATCGCAGCTGATGGCACCCCGACTTGCGGCACGGTAGCCACACCGATCGCCGGCTGCGTGCCGATCAACATCCTCAGCGGCTTGAACAGCATGACGCCCGAAATGCTGGACTTCATCAGCTTCGAAGCGCACGACGTGTTCGAATACAAGATGAAGAACTACTACGCCAACATCGGCGGCGACCTGTTCGACCTGCCCGGTGGCCCGCTGGCGTTCTCGTTGGGTGCAGAACATCGCGTCGAGTCCGGTTTCGACCATCCCGATGCGCTGATCGATGGTGGCGATACCACCGGCAACCGGCGTACGTCCACAGACGGCAGCTACTCGGTCGACGAGGCCTATCTCGAACTCGCGATCCCGGTGCTGGCCGACCTGCCGTTCGCCAAGCTGCTCGACTTCAGCGTGGCGACGCGTTACTCGGACTACAGCAACTTCGGCAACACGCTCAACAGCAAGTTCGGTTTCCGCTGGAAGCCGATCGACGACGTGATGGTCCGCGGCAACTGGTCGGAAGGCTTCCGCGCACCGTCGATCGCCGAGCTGTTCACCGGTCAGGGCGACTCGTTCCCGAGCGTCAACGACCCCTGCGCTTTCCAACTCGGCGGCGATCCTAACCCGAACATTCCTGCGGCCTGTCTTGATCCTTCAAGGCCCAACGGCGTAATCGGACCGCCGAACCAGGCAAATTCGCAGATTCGTATCACCGTCGGCGGCAACCCGGATCTCGGTCCGGAAACCTCGACCTCCAAGACCTTGGGCGTGGTCTACAGCCCGAGCTGGGTGCAGGGCCTGGATCTGAGCCTGGATTGGTGGCAGATCGATATCGATACCGCCATCGTGACCCAAACCGCGCAAGCCATCCTGGACGGCTGCTACCGCGCCGGCGTCGCTGCCAACTGTGCTCAAATCACCCGTGACGGCAGTGGTGCGGTCAGCGGTCTGCTCGCGATCCCGCAGAACATCGGTACCTTCACTACGGAAGGCTTTGACTTCACGGTGCAGTACCGCATGCCTGAAACCGCCTACGGGAAGTTCAGCTTCGTCTGGGATACGTCGTATCTGGTCAATGCCTACACGGACATCAATGGTGATGGTGCGTTCAGCGAAGACCCGGTCAGCGGCGAAGGCGGCAATCAGATCGGCGAATACTTCGGCACCAATGCCAACAACTGGCGTATTCGTTCCAATCTGCAGACGCGCTGGGAGATGGGTGACTTCGGCGCGACCTGGCTGATCCGGTATTACTCGCCCCAGGACGAGGCTTGCGCGAGCTTGTCTGCTGCACAGATCCCACGGGTGTGCACGGATCCGACCCGTTTCACCAACCTGGATGGCGGCGCTCCTGATTTCCGTCCCGAGAACCACATCCCGGAACGCTTCTACAGCGATGTCAGCGTGTTCTGGAAGGCACCGTGGAACGCCAAGGTCACCCTCGGCGTCAACAATCTGTTCGACGAGGATCCGCCGCTGGCACCGACCGCGTTCGCCAACACGTTCGACCCGGCGTACGACGTCCCGGGACAGTTCTTCTACATGTCGTACAACCAGCGTTTCTGATCCATTTGCTCCACGCGTCACTTATTACGGCCCCGCAAGGGGCCGTAATTTTTTGTGGCGCTCGTGTATCTTGGGCGCCGCCGCAGACAGCCGATCGAGCCTTCGATGAACACTGAGATCTTTCCGGGCTTCGCAGTACCGATGATGCAGACCACGCATCCGAACCAGCAGGTGCTGAACAGGGAACTGCGTGCCCTGCTCCTGCGGCGGGAGGCCGAAGGGGCGCGCTACGCCAATCCGAACCCGTCGTTGAAGCAGCAAGCCGGCGTGTTCGAAAGCGACTTCACCCTGTTTTCCTGGGAAGACACCTGCATCCAGGAACTGCGCCAGTTTTGCTGGACTGCTTTGGGCCGTACGATCCAGGACTTGAACGACTACACGGCCGATGAGATGAAGCGGCTGCAGATCTTTTCCCACACCTGGTTCCATGTGACGCGGCATGGCGGCTTCACGATCCTCCACACGCACCCGATGGCTTCCTGGTCCGGCGTCTACTGCGTCGATCCCGGAGAAACGCCGGAAGATCGCCCCGAATCCGGGACCTTGCGCTTTCATAGCCCCCACCATTACAGCAACTACTTTCTCGATGCCGGCAACCTGCGCTTCAGGGCGCCCTATCATCACGGAACCTGGAACATTCGTTTCCAGCCGGGACAGCTCGTGCTCTTCCCATCGTGGCTGCAGCACGAGGTCATGCCGTTCTACGGCAACAACGAGCGCATCACCGTCGCCTTCAATTGCTGGTTCGGCATGAAGGAATGATGCGCGGCTGCAACCTGCGCCTGAACCCCTAGGCAAGCCCCAGTTGCCGCAATCGCCCGAGCAGCGGTTGCAGATGCCGTTCGTAATGCTTCCACGCCGCGCCACGATCGGTCCGAATCCCGCCGCGCACGAGCGTACTGCTGGCGGTCGCCACTGAGCCGGATACGCGGTCGACCTCGAGCGCACCAGCCTCGAACGGCAACCCGCAGAATGCGAAGACCTCCCGTGCCACCGCTTCCGGCGAACGTACGAGGTCGCCGTACGGAACCTCAAGCAGCCTGTCCGGCATCACGCTGCCCCAATGCCGCATCAGTTCGCGGTACTCCGCGTAGTAATCCGCGACTTCGATCTGGTCGTACGAATAAGCGGCGGCCTGGGAGAAATGCGTACGCAGGTTCGAAAAGCAGGTATCGGCGGCGTCGCGCGTGACATGCAGGATCTTGGCGTGCGGAATCGCCTTGGCGATGAAGCCGGCGTTGATGAAGTTGGAAGGCAGCTTTTCGGTCAGGAACGGATTGTTGCCAGCACGCCAGCGCGCCGCTTCAAGGTAGCGAAGGCCCAGTCCGGCGAAATCGGCATCGGCAAGCCGTCGTACCGTCTCGAGATCCAGGACGCCGCCGCTGTGGTGGTCGGCCGCGAGCCTAAGCTGGGCGATGAAATCGTAGGATTCACCGCCATCCGTGATCTGGCTGTGCCCTCCAAGAATGCGCTCGAGCAGCGTGGTCCCTGAGCGATGCATTCCCACGATGAAAATCGGCGTGAAATGACCTTGTCCGATGGCGCCTGCGCGAACGAATTCCGGCGTGCACAGCGTCTTTAATGCCGCGAACAAGTGCTCGATCGTTGCAGGATCGTATGGCACGGAGCGCTTCTTCGCCCGAAAGCCGCGCTCCAGCGCGGCCCATGCCTCGTCATAGCGTCGCAGGTCGTGGAGTTCGTTATGGAGGGCATATGCGAGATAGCCTTCCGTGCTGCCATCAAGCTCCCGCTGCAGGAGACCGCGAATCTTTTCGCAATGCGCCTGCTTGATATCCGCCTGCGAAACCTGGCTCAGGAACCAGTGCACGTGAGCGGCCTCAGGCTCCAGCTCGAGACTGCGCCTGAATTCGATCTCGGCGCTGCGCGACCGCCCCTGGAACATGTGAACCAGCCCGCGCATGGACCGCGCTTGCGCATTCTCCTGGGTCATTGCATCGGAACGATCCAGCAATGACATTGCGCGTTCGTGCATCCCGAAACTGCTGAGGACACGCGCCAAGTCGACCAGCACCGGCGGCAGCGCCACCTGCGTCGCACATTCATCCACCAGGGAGGCCATGCGCTCTGGCTCATTAAAGAAACTGAGCGCGTTGACCACACCTTGCAGGACGGCCGGCTCGAGGGGACGAATCGCCGCGGCACGCAGCGCGTGCTGCCTTGCGTTCCGATATTCGTCCAGGCGCAGGCACGCGCTCGACAACTGCAGCAGCGCCGGTGCGCTGAACCTGTCGATGTCGGACGCGCCTTCCGGTTCAGCGATCAGACTGAACCACGCGATGGCCTCGCGCCATCGGCCGGCCGCCATGTGGGACGTGCCGCGACGCCACATCTCCGGCCGGGGCAAAGCGGAATCCGGCGTGTGAGTCATCCCCTGTACCGTCGAGGCATCAGGATCGATGAAGAAAAGAAAGGGCTGCCGGCTCCAGGCTCATGCGGCAAGTTCGCGTTCTATGCGCCGTCTCTCGTCCACGAGTGCCCGCGGCAATCTCGCGTCGAACTCCTCGAAATAGCGCTTGATGCCATCCAGCTCCGAGCGCCAGCCATCGGCGTCGAAGGAGAACAGTTTCTGGTGAGCTTCTGCAGAGAGGACGACATCATCAAGCCGCATGGAGGCGACGTGCGGCAGGGCGCCAATAGGCGTCTGGACCGCGTCGATGCTGCCGTCCACGCGCGCGATCATCCACTCGAGCACGCGCAGGTTGTCGCCGAATCCAGGCCACAGGAACTTGCCGTCGTCGCCCTTGCGGAACCAATTGACGTGGAAGATCTTCGGCAGCTTCGCGCCTGGCTTGTCGAACGACAGCCAGTGGGCGAAGTAGTCGGCGAAGTTGTAGCCGCAAAACGGTTTCATCGCCATCGGATCGCGACGCATGACACCGACGGCCCCGGTCGCGGCGGCTGTGGTTTCCGAACCCATCGCCGCGCCGATCAGTACGCCATGCGTCCAGTCGCGCGCCTCGAACACCAACGGAACCAGGGAAGCGCGGCGACCGCCGAAGACGATCGCCGAAATTGGAACGCCTTGTGGGTCCTCGGCGCGCGGCGAATAGGACGGACATTGCCGGGCACTGACCGTAAAGCGTGAGTTGGGATGCGCGGCAGGGCCGTTGGTCGCATCGTGAGCACGACCGCGCCAGTCCTTGGCTGGTTCGCGCTCGTCGAGGCCTTCCCACCATGGCTGCCCATCAGCGGTCACCGCGACATTGGTGAAGATGGTGTCGTGCTGGATCGAAGCAAGCGCATTCGGATTGGATTGCGCGCTGGTGCCCGGTGCGACGCCGAAGAAACCAGCCTCCGGATTGATCGCATACAACCGGCCGTCTTCGCCGGGTCGCATCCAGCAGATGTCGTCACCCACGGTCCAGACCTTCCATCCCGCTTCGCGATAGCTCTCCGGCGGGATCAGCATCGCCAGGTTGGTCTTGCCGCAGGCGCTGGGGAACGCGGCCGCGATGTAGTGCGTCTCACCCTTGGGATTCTCGATGCCGACGATCAACATGTGCTCGGCCAGCCAGCCTTCCTCGCGCGCCTGCCAGGATGCGATGCGCAACGCATGGCACTTCTTGCCGAGCAGGGCGTTGCCGCCATAACCGGATCCGTAGGACTTGATCGTCAGCTCTTCCGGGAAATGCATGATGAAACGCCGATCCGGGTCCAGTTCACCGATCGAATGCAGGCCGCGCACGAACGAGCCTTCGCGTTCGATGCGTGCCAGCGCCGCGGCGCCCATGCGCGTCATGATGCGCATGTTGGCGACCACGTAAGGCGAGTCCGTGAGCTCCACGCCGCAACGCGCGAGCGGCGAGTCGATTGGACCCATGCAATAGGGGATCACGTACATCGTGCGTCCGCGCATGCATTCGGCGAACAGGGCGTCCATCTTGGCGTGCGCATCCGCCGGTGCCATCCAGTGATTGTTTGGACCGGCATCGTCGCGATCGGTAGTGCAGACGAAGGTCAGGTGCTCGACGCGCGCGACGTCATCCGGATCGGAACGATGCAGCCAGCTGTCGGGATGCGTCTTGGCGTTCAGCGGCAACAACGTGCCGTCGGCCTGCATTTGCGAAAGGAGTTCCGTATATTCGGTGTCGCTGCCATCGCACCACTGGATACGCTCCGGCTGCGTCAGGCTGGCGATCCCGACGACCCATTGGTTCAACGCTTCCAGATTCGACATGTCCAAATACCCAGACGATGAAAGAGTGGCCGCCACAGGGCCGCGCTCCGATATGCCGACAAGGCGTAACCGGAACGGATCGTATTTTATCCCTGCCCGCCCCGCACGAGCGGGATCGCCAGTCGAAAAAAGGCGTGCGAGCCGAGGGTACCCGGATGCGCGGATGCGCCTGGCGAACGAACGCGAATCCTCATGCCGCCAAGCTTAGCCCAGATCATCGACAAGGCGGATTGGCTTTGTTACGGCCTGGACCGGGACAACCTGTTGCTGCACTTCCTGCAGGTCGACGAGCAATCCATGGATGCGATGGTATTCCTGGGCCACAGCGGTGCCGGTGCACCTGTAACCGTTTCCTACCCGATCGAGCAAGTGATCGATGCAGTGCGACTCACGGAGTCCGCACGCGCGTCCCGCTTCATCCTGCATACGGCATTCTGTTGCTCGACGCTGCTCGCCAGGTGCATCGACTTTCCCGGCGTCGTAAGGACATTGCGCGAGCTGCCGGTCTTCTCGGGCTTGACGCCGTTGCGCAACCGGCTGCGCAGCGAGAACGAGGGAGATTTCTGGAGCAGGATCGTCACCGTGATCGATCGCCTGTCGTCGCGCCCTTTCACCGCTGGCGGCACGACCGTCAATAAACCCAGCAATGTGTTCCTGCCGTCGTCTTCGGACTTCCTTGAGATCAACGAGGCATCGAGGGCACTGGTCATACACTCCGACCTGCCGGCATTCCTGATTTCGTGTTCCAAGAAGCAGTCCGCCGGTACCAGGCCCTGGATCGACATGTATCTCGCCTTGGACCCGGACCTGACACTTGCCGCGAAACGTGGTGTCGACATCAAGACCCTGTCCGCGATGGCACTGGCCTGTCTCGTGTGGAATGTCCAGATGGAGATCCTGCACAGGCTTGCAGACAATTCGAGCCGGATCAGACAGGTCGATTCAGCCGCGTTTCTCTCCGCTCCGCTGGAAACCGTGCGCAGGGCGCACGACTGGTTCGGGATCGCTGTCGCGGACGAGGAGCGTGCACGGGTGGTCGCACGCGAGATGCAGCGCCATGCGAAACAACCCAGCTTGCTGTTCGACCCTGCGCGACGCGAGGCCGAGAAGGCATTGGTGGAAACACACTTCGGCCGCGAAATCGACAGCACGATCGAGTGGAACAGGGCTCGATTTGGCGACTGGGAACAGGTTTACCGGCATTCCGCACGGCGGATCGTCGAACTCGGCGCGGGATGAAGCGGCGATGGCTTTCGACCTCTCATGATGGAGCGCGACATCCATCAGAACGGGACGACGGAAACCAGTAGGATTCTTCGCACCCATCGGCTGACGTGGATGACAACGAGCGACGCGAATTCCGCGCACGCACCAATCAGGCCGGCACCAGCGTAGCGGTGAGGTGCTCGACGTACGACTCGAACTCTTCCTGCGGCATGCGTGCCTGGTGCAACTGCAGGTTGAGTTGCAGGAAGCCGACATAGGCCGCGTAGGTAAGGCGTGCGCGATGCTGGGCATCGGTACGGCTGAGTCCGACCTGGCGGAACGAGGCGGTCAGGTACTCGAGGCGGCGCTGCGAGACGCGACCGATGACCGGCTGCACCGCGGGGTGATCAAGCGCCTTGAGCAATTCGCTGTAGATGATGTGCGACTTCACCTCATGCGCCACCAGCTGGAACAGCGCGCGCAGGCGCTGCCGCGGATCCGGGACCGCCTCGAGCTGGCCGAAAACGGTTTCCTGCTCGACCGTTTCCCAGCGATCGAGCGCCGCCGACAGCAAGGCATCGCGCGATGGGAAATGCCAATAGAAGCTGCCTTTGGTGACGCCGAGCCGGCGCGCAAGCGGTTCCACTGCCACGGCCGCGACGCCCTGTTCGGCGATCAGGTCGAGCGCCGCCTGGGCCCAGTCGTCGGCGCTGAGGCGTCCGCGTTCGTTCTTTTCGGCAGGCTTGGTCATGTTCGCAGTGTATCCATACGCATACGTCCGTAAAAGTATCGAGCGGCGGCGGGCAAAACGATCGATGGCGTTGACAGGGCGCTGCCATGCTATCCATACTTTGGCGTATGGTAAAGCGCATGGTCGCTCGGCCTTCGCGCTCCACCGCCTTAATCTAGTACGAGCCAAGTTGCTCGCCGGAGTGCACAGATGAGCATCGCGATCCCCTTCCTCGCCTTCCTGCTCGCGGGTGCGTTCGCGGCCTACCATCGACTGCGGCTGGCCGTCTGGGCAGCGCTGACCGCGACCTTGCTAGTGGCCTGCTGGCTGCTCGGCGCCAACCCGGCGGCGACGCTCATCGCCGCGGCGATCGTGGCCTTGATCGCGGTGCCGCTGTTGATCCCGCCGTTGCGCAAGCCCTTCATCACCGCGCCGCTGCTCAAGTTCTATCGCCAGATCCTGCCGCCGCTGTCGCAGACCGAGCGCATCGCGCTGGAATCGGGGACGGTGGGCTTCGAAGGCGAGCTGTTTTCCGGCAAGCCGGCATGGGACAAGCTGCTGTCGCAGCCGAAGCCGGTGTTGACGGCCGAGGAACAGGCCTTCCTCGATGGTCCGGTGGAGGATCTGTGCAAGATGATCGACGACTGGGAGATCACCCACGTCCACGCCGACCTGACGCCGGAGCTCTGGGACTACGTCAAGCGCAACAAGTTCTTCGGCATGATCATCCCGAAGGAATACGGCGGCCTCGGTTTCTCGGCATACGCGCACCATTGCGTGATCCAGAAGATCGCGTCGATCTCCACCGTAGTCAGCTCCACCGTTGGCGTGCCGAACTCGCTCGGCCCTGGCGAACTGTTGGTGCACTACGGCACGCAGGAGCAGAAGGACTACTACCTGCCGCGCCTGGCCGACGGCCGGGAAGTGCCCTGCTTCGGCCTGACCGGTCCTTTCGCCGGTTCCGATGCCACATCCATCCCCGACTACGGCATCGTCTGCCAGGGCGAGTGGAACGGCGCCAGCGTCGTCGGTATCAAGCTCACCTTCGACAAGCGCTACATCACGCTCGCGCCGGTGGCCACGATCATCGGCCTGGCGTTCCGCATGTACGACCCGGATGGCCTGATCGGCGACAAGAAGGACATCGGCATCACGCTGGCGCTGCTGCCGCGAGAGACCGAGGGCGTGGAAGTCGGGCGCCGCCATTTCCCGCTCAATTCACCGTTCCAGAACGGTCCGGTGCGTGGCCATGAAGTCTTCATTCCGCTGTCGCAGCTGATCGGCGGCGAAGACTACGCCGGCAAGGGCTGGCAGATGTTGAACGAGCAGTTGTCGGTCGGCCGTTCGATCACGCTGCCTTCCACCGCCAGCGGCGGCGCGAAATCCGGTGCGGTCGTGAGCGGTGCCTACGCGCGCATCCGCAAGCAATTCGGCCTGTCGATCGGACGCTTCGAAGGCGTCGAGGAAGCCCTGGCACGCATCGCCGGCAAGGCTTTCGCCATCAGCGCGCTGTCGCAGGCGACCGCGGCCGCAGTGGATCGCGGCGAAAAGCCCGCAGTGCCGTCCGCCATCGCGAAGTACCACTGCACGACGATGGGCCGCGAGGTCGTCAGCGATGCGATGGACGTGCATGGCGGCAAGGGCATCATCCTGGGGCCGCGCAACTACCTCGGCCGCAGCTGGCAGGCTTCGCCGATCTCGATCACCGTCGAGGGCGCCAACATCATGACGCGCAGCTTGCTGATCTTCGGCCAGGGCGCGATCCTCTGCCACCCGTGGGTGCTCAAGGAAATGCGCGCGGCGCAGAATCCCGACGCCGCAGCCGGCCTCGAGGAATTCGACCGCAATCTGTTCGGCCATATCGGCTTCGCGATCTCCAATGCCTTGCGTTCGTTCTGGTTCGGCCTGACCGCTGCCAGGATCGGCAAGGCGCC
>JACMKK010000137.1 GCA_014380115.1 Luteimonas sp.
ATGATGGGTATTGTCTCTATGACGGCTTCTCAACATGGGCAAGGCGCGGCAAGCAAAAGGATAGGCTACTCGTCGTTGGTGATCAGTGCGAAATTTTATCCGCACAAACGAATCCGATTTTCGTGGACGCTGATTTACACCTAACGGCCAGCGACTATCGGGAGATACTTCCGATGCTGCAAGCTAGAAACGAAGTGTCCTGCAAGGAGAATGGGGCAAGCGCCATGGCAATTTGCCTAAAGGATGAGCAGCCAACCTTCGTGACAAAAGAAACGGGGCGATACGTTTTTTGGTATCGGCGTGCTCTCAATCCTGATGACGGCGGCATTGGTGTCGGCGTCATCGACAGGCAAGGCGTATTCGTGATCGAAAAGTGAGTCGCGAGGTGTTCGGCAACGAAAAGGGGTCCCACAAACGGCACAAACGGGGTCAGAGACCGTTCTGGGAGAACGGTCTCTGACCCCGTTCTTGGGCCCGTCGCCTAACTACCTCCGACCCTTTTGTTCATTTTCGGCAAGAAAGGACAACACCGCGGCGATGACCTGGTCGTCGGCCAGGATGCGGCTGTGGCCCAGGCCGCGCGTCGTCATCATTCGGGCGCCGCGCCACGAGCGGGCGTAGCGCCTCCCTTCCTCGAGGGGAATTTCACGGTCTTCCGAGTCGTGCACGATCAAGCCTTCGCTCGCGATTCGCGGAGCGATGCGATGTGCCTGCAGGGCATCGATCGGAACCGAACCGGCTTCGAAAGCAGCGACCATGCGGTCGCCGAAGTCATCCGGCAATCGCATCACGCGCGTGAATCGCTGGATGGCCGCCGCCAGGTCTGCCGCTGGTGAAATGAGGACCGCGCGATCAGTCCGCAATCCTTCGGACATGGCTACCGCCACGGCGGCTCCGCCCAACGAATGCCCGATGAGTGCCGCGGGCTTGCCGTGGAGCCCGGCAACCGCATGCGCGGCCTGCACGAAAGCAGGCAAGTCCGCGCGGCTGCCTTCGCTCAGGCCGTGGCCTGGTTGGTCGAATGCGACGACCGCGTAGCCGGACCGGCGCAAACGTTCGACCCAGGGCAGGAAAGCGGCCGCGCAACTGGACCAGCCATGCACCAACAGCACCCACGGTTCGGTGCGCAGATCGCCCCAGCGATAGGTGGCCAGATCCAGGCCTTTGGCGCGGAGACGTTCACGCGCTGCATCCTGCATGTCCGCTGTCCTGGCACGTCGGCGCGCCTGCGGGAGCGGCGTGCAGAACAGATCGCACGCACGCCTGACCGCGCGCGCCGCGTGCAACCTGCTGCCGATGCGAAACCGCAGGCGCAGCGCCGACAGCGCGACACGCCCTCCGATGTGCGCCAAACGCTTGGCGAATCCGGACGAGGAAGGGACGACAGTGATCGCAGGCTTGGTCATTCCGATGTTATAAGCCGCTGCAATCGCAGGCCCCAGCCCCATCGGTCAGGTGAGCGCACCGACTCCGGTTGGTGCGCGGCGATCTTGTGGGAAACCGGGGTCCGAATACGATTTCGAAAAACGTACTCTGACCGCCGTTTTCGTCTCAATCCGCAGCCTCATCCTTCACGAACCCAACGGCATCCAGCGCGGGCTGGATCTCGGGGTTCGCCATGAAGAGCTCCCACACCAGTCAAGTACGACGGTTCTCGATCATCACCGTAGAAACCGGGGTCAGAGTGCACTTTCCGCTTGCGCAAAGTGCACCCTGTTTCAATGCTCAATCCACGAATCGCGCCGTGCCGTACCTGGATTTCAACCGGCCGTCGATGATGAAGTCGCGCATCATCCTGAAATAGCCGTCGGGATTGCGCGTGGACACGCGCTTGCCGTCCTTGTCCAATTCGAACTCGTAGATGCCGTGGTCCGCGCCGGGATAGGTGGCGACGGTGATCGGACGTCCCTTCGACTTGAGATGCGACAGGCGGCGCCTGGTTTCTGCGAACGGGGCATCGGTGTCCTGCTCGCCGAGGATCCACAGTTGTGGCACGTCGAGGTTCTGCAACACGGGCATCGGGTCGTATTGCGCGGGCACGCCCGCCAACAGCAGCGGGCCCTGGTCGCGCACCACCGCTTCGGGCGTCTCCAGCAGGTAGAACGAGAAGTTGCCGTGGACGTGCTTGAACCACGGCTCGGCGGCGTACTTCTTCTTCACCGCTTCCAGCTGCTCGTAGCCTTCGCGGAAGTTGCTGAGCACGATGGTGGCCGTGGCATCGGCCACTTCCATCGCCTTGGCCTTCTCCTCGGCGCCATAACCCTGTCGTTCCATGTCGAAGGCGATGGCTTCGCGGTCTTCGTCCAACGGAGAGACCGCCAGCCCGAATCCGACGATGACGAAGTCGACCAGCTCGATGCGCGCCGCCAGCGGCGCCACCCATCCGCCCTGACTGCCGCCCTGGTAACCGACGCGGCCGGCACGCGGGCCGGCGAGTCGCTTCGCTTCACGCGTGGCGGCGATCGCATCCGTGGCCAGCACCAGATAGTCCTGCGAGTAGCGCCCTTCCGACGCGCCCGTGCCGCGCTTGTCGTAGGCGAAGACGCCGATGCCTTCGCTCGCGAACTGCCGTTGCAGGCTGTAGTAGTCCAACGCGGAGAAATTTTCAGAACCGTGGATCAGCACGACGATCGGCACACGCCCGCGACCTGGCGGCAGCGTCAGGCGCCCGGCAAGCGTGACGCCCGCGCCTTTGAAGCGCGTTTCGGTGACGTCGAACTCGAGCTTGCGACCTTCGAGGCCTGCAAACGTAAGGGTCCCTTTGCTGCAGTCCGCGAACGCGACGCCGACGCCATCCGCGCGATCCGTCCACCCCAGCGTGCTGCGCCAACTGCCCTCCGGCGAATGCGCGAGTAGTCCGGTCGTGCCGTCCTTGCGCCGCCAGCGCAGCTTGCCGTCGTCCGCGTTGCCGATATCGACCTCGGTGCCGTCGCTCAAGCGGTAGCTGCCGGCATGGCAATCGCCGAGGGCCTTCTTGTCAGGCGCACTGCCCTGGCCGAACACCGCGAACGGAATCAGGGCAACGCCCACGAGCAAGAGCGCCTGCATGCGCCCAACCACGTCTCGGCAATCCATGGGGATGATCCTGCACTTGGACAATACGTAAATGTTTACGTATATTCTGCTCGACGTCAATCGCGCGGACCCTCGCCCTTGAACATCAAGCCTCCAACCTCCGAAAACGCCAGCCCTCCGATGGACGACTACATTGCAAGGCAGGGACCGGCCTTCCTCGCCCACCTGTTGCGGCGGTTGTCGGACGAACTCATCCAAGGCGCCGCGCTCTGGTACCCGACGGCAGGCGTGACGGCGCCTCCCCGCACCATCTCCACATTGATCGCCCTCGATGACATCGGCCCCCTCGGCGTCACCGAACTCGCCACGCTGCTGCGCCAGTCGCATCCGCTCGTCATCACCTGGATCAGGGAACTGACGTCGTTGTCCTTCGTTGCGACAAAAGGCGATCCCAAGGACCGGCGGCGAAGCCTGATCAGGCTGACGGCCAAGGGCAAGGCCGAAGTCGCACGGGTGCGCGAAGCGCTAGTGGTCATGGAGCAGGCTTCGATGCGCCTGCTCGATCGCGGTGGAAAGGGTTTGCTCCATGCGCTTTGGGGCATGGAAGCCGCGTGCCGGGACACGCCCTTTGCAGAACAACTGCGGCATCTTCCGGCACGACAGCAGACCGAATGAGGCGTGCACGCAATCGCGCACTGCACTACGCCGCAGGAAAATGAACCTGCAACCTCACTCTCCTGCCGGCCGCTCGGCGAACAACGTCATGGCAGGAACAACGCCCTCTTCGCTGCATTCGTCCTCGAACACCGAGCGATTGCGTCCGCTGCGCTTGGCACGATACATCGCCGCATCGGTGCGGCCGAGCCAGTCGCTGGCGGATTCCCCCGGACAGAAGCAGGTGGCGCCGATCGAGATCGTGATGCTGCGGCCGTGGCACTGGACTTCGCTCGCCACCGCTACGCGCAGTTTCTCGGCAATGTTGCGTAGCGACGCTGCGTTCGCATTGGGCAGCAGCAGGCCGAACTCCTCGCCACCGAGCCGGAAGAACCGATCGTCCGTGCGCACGGTGCCGCGCACCACGTCGGCCACCCTGACCAGCAACTCGTCTCCGGCTTCGTGGCCAAAGCTGTCGTTGACCTGCTTGAAATGGTCGAGGTCGAAGACGAGCAGGCTGAGCGGCTTGCGGGTGCGTATGCTCGAGGCCATCGCGACCTCCAGTTCCGCCTCCATGCCACGGCGGTTGCTTGCGCCGGTCAACGGATCGCGCGAAGCGATCGCCTCGAGCTGGGAGCGTTGCAACTCCGCGCGCGATGCGAAGACGAAGGAGAACAGGCTGACCACGAACGACGTGGCCATGAACATGACCTTGTGCGCCCCGGTGACCAGTGCCACGTCGCCCATGGCGATGGCAGCGACGGCGGCCGTCGAGATCATGAGCGCCGGCCAGCGCGGCACGAGCAGGAAGTTGGCCACCAGGACCGGATAGACCCAGAGCAAGCCGGACAACCCGGCCAGGTACGCGACCACGACGCAGCCGATGGAATACGTCACCGCGACGAAGATCGCCGCGCCGTAGCTGCGGCCCGTGCGCCAAGCGTAGATCGAACCGCCGCTGATGCACGCCACGATCATGAGGTCGACGACGGCGACCAACGGCTGCCCGTTCGCGAACCGATACAGCGCGAAAGGCGTGATCCCCAGCACCGTGATCGCGCCGAACAGCACGACGATCGCCAGGTGGAAATCCCCTCTGAGCCTGTTCATCCACATCCGGGAGTCTGAGGGCCTCGCAATGGCGTTGGCGCGCCGCTGGCGCGCGGGTGGGTCGATGGCGGCTGTGAGACCGTCGGGCGATCGCCGCGCGGCCGCGCACACGCGCGGTGGCTGCACACTAGCCCACGTGCTGCGCTGGGACGTGAACGGATCGTCAGATGTGAAATCGCCGTGCAGCCGATGCGTTGGCGTCCCTAGGCGCGACCGGCGATGTGGGGGCCTGCTGCGGCTCTAGCAGCAAGCGGCGTCGCGCTACGGCGTTGGACAGAGAGGACGGAGGCAATTTGATCAATCATCGACTTAACTGCCTCCGTCCCCTTTGGTCGGCAGATGATGCAGAGCGGACTCAAGCCCGCCTCACGCGGTTTACGCCGGTTACATTTCTGGAGTCGTCGCCTCAAGGACCCGCATGCTTTCAGCCTGTTCGGCGGATCGATCTTGGCCTTCCTGCGACCGAACCTGATTCACCCGATGTTGAGCTCGAATCTGCGGTGAGATGACGTCGATCTGTCGATTCCTTTGCAACATTGCGCGATCGCCAGGTTGAAGCTGGCAATTTCGGCTCAGGATTTCCAGCTCATCGCCCGAGCGTGCCACGCCGCTTTGCAGGTTGACCACGACGCCCAAGGTATCGCCTAGCGGTTCCAATCCCATACAGATCGAATCGATCGTGTCATAGCTGCGCGCCTCGTTCGTGGACACGATGGCCAATAGATTCTCATGATCGATCCACGCAAGCAGCAGAAAGGGGTCAGAGAACATAAGCGTTTCAAACGCTAATGTTATCTGACCCCTTTTTGGTTTCACACATCAGACTTGGCGGCCTATCGGACACGGAAATCCCTAATACCTTTTCTTTCCGGCGATGCCCTCTTCCAGGCGATGGTGGAGAAGGCCTTGAAAAGGCCCGCGGCCGTCAGGCCGCGGCGGGAGACCGGTGC
>JACMKK010000138.1 GCA_014380115.1 Luteimonas sp.
CGATCAGCAGCGTGCGGCGTGCGCGCAGGTCCAGGCCATGGCGTCCAGTGAGGTCGCGGACCAGGCCCGCGCCGTCGGTGTTGTCGCCGTGCCAGCCCTCGCCGTTGCGGACCAGGGTATTGACCGCGCCGGCGCGTTTCGCGCGCGTGCTGAGCAGGTTGCACAGTCCGGCTGCGGCCTGCTTGTGCGGAAGCGTGACGTTGGCGCCGGCGCCGCCGGCACGCGCGAAGCCGGCGAGCGTGGCCGGGAAATCGCCAGGTGCCGCCTCGATCGCGGTGTAGTCGAGCGCGATCGATGTCTGCCTGCCGAACGCGGTATGGATGCGCGGCGACAGTGAATGCAGGACCGGATCGCCGAACACGGCGTAACGCTTGCTGACGACGGATGCGCTGGACATGGTGGCGGCTCGCTCTAGACTTGCGCGATCCACGCCGCGACAGGAACCCCATGCCACGCACGTCGACCGTGATGCTGGCCAGTGTACTCTGCGCCGCCGCCGTGACCGCGCCGGCGGCGTTGTCTGCAGCCCTGTCCGAGGCGCTCTCGGAATTTGGCATCGAGGGGATGGGCGTCGTGTCGACGCCGTCGTCGGAAGTCCGCGCCAGCGTCAGCCCCGATGGGCAGCGCATCGTCTGGGGCAGTACCGATCGCAAGGGCGGCGCGGGCGGCTGGGACCTGTGGCAGGCGCGCCCGCACGACGGACGCTGGGCCGATGCGACACCGCTCGCGGTCAATTCGGCAGCCAACGATTTCGATCCGGTGTTCAGCGCCGACGGCCGCTGGCTGTACTTCTTTTCCAACCGCGAAGGCGGTTTCGGCGGCGACGACCTGTATCGCGCCGCGATCCTGCGTGACGGCCAGCGCGCGATCGCGTTCGGCACGCCGGAAAACCTCGGCGCCGGCGTCAACGGCCGTGGCGACGAATGGGCGCCGACGCCGAGCCGCGACGGCAAGACGTTGCTGTTCGCCAGCGACGGCTTCGGCGGCGCCGGCCGCCACGACTTGCTGGTCGCGCGCTGGAACGGCCACGCCTTCGTCGAGCCGCGGCCGGTTCCCGGCGTCAACAGCGCGGCCGATGAGTTCGACGCGGCCTGGCTCGAGGATGGCAGGGCGATCGTGTTCGCACGCTCGAGCGACGTCGCGAACGATCCCATCCGCCTGTTCGTCGCGCAGTGCGAAGGCAAGACGTACGGCGATGCGCAAGCCTGGGGTCTTTCGTTCAATACGGACGACGGCTACACGCTGGGACCGGCGGTCGATATTGCCAAGCCGCGCGAATTGCTCGTCAGCGGATCGGCGAAGGCGCCAAAGGCCGGCAAGATGGACATCTATCGGGCGCTCGCACCGACCGTGACCGGCACGACGGGCTGCCGTTAGCGACAAGCGCATGCTGTCATGCAGCGCTGCGTAACCGTGGCGCCCGACGGCCGGCTGTAGAATGCGCGTCCCGCTGTTCCGCCGGACCCCCGCCGATGACCGCCTGGTCGCACGATCAAGCCCGCAAGACCTATTCGATCCCGCACTGGTCGGAAGGTTATTTCGATGCCGATGCCGCCGGTCGCATCGTGGTGTCGCCGCGCGGCGCTCAGGGGCCGACGATCGCCTTGCCGGAAGTGATCGACAGCGCGCTGGCCAATGGCGCCAACCTACCGGTGCTGGTGCGCTTTCCGGACATCCTCGGCGACCGTTTGGCCAAGCTGCAGTCGGCTTTCGCGCAGGCGATGCAGGAATGGGATTACGACGGCGGCTACACAGCGGTGTATCCAATCAAAGTCAACCAGCACCATGGCGTCGCCGGCACGCTGGCTTCGCACGCGGGTGACGGCTTCGGGCTCGAAGCCGGCAGCAAGCCGGAACTCATGGCGGTGCTGGCGCTGTCGCGTCCGGGCGGACTGATCGTCTGCAACGGCTACAAGGACCGCGAATACATCCGCCTGGCGCTGATCGGCCGCAAGCTCGGCCTGCAGACCTTCATCGTCATCGAGAAGCCTTCGGAACTGCCGCTGGTGATGGAGGAGGCGAAGGCGCTCGGCGTCACGCCAGGGCTCGGCGTGCGCATGCGACTGGCTTCGCTCGGCGCGGGCAAGTGGCAGAACAGCGGCGGCGACAAGGCCAAGTTCGGCCTGTCGCCGCGGCAGGTGCTGGATTTGTGGAAGGCGCTGCGCGAGGCCGGCATGACCGAGGCGCTCGGCCTGCTGCATTTCCACATGGGCTCGCAGATCTCCAACGTGCGCGACATCGCCAACGGCATGCGCGAGGCGACGCGCTATTTCGTCGAGCTGTCGAAGCTCGGCGCGAAGATCAGCCACGTCGATGTCGGTGGCGGCCTCGGCATCGATTACGAGGGCACGCGCTCGCGCAGCTTCTGTTCGGTCAACTACGGCGTCGGCCAGTACGCGTCGAACATCGTGCAACCGCTGGCCGATGCCTGCGCGGCGAACAACTTGCCGCCGCCGCGCATCGTCACCGAATGTGGCCGCGCGATGACCGCGCACCATGCCGTGCTGGTGGCCAACGTGTCCGAGGTCGAGGCCGCGCCGGAAGGCCGCGTGCCCGACGCGCACGACGACGAGCCGATGGTGATCCGCCACCTGCGCGAGATCCACGACGAACTCGACGCGCGCCCGGCCGTCGAGCTGTTCCAGGAGGCGCAGCATTTCCACGCCGAAGGCCTGGCGCTGTACGCGCTCGGCCAGATCGACCTGGTGCACCGCGCCCGCATCGACGACCTGTTCTACGCCATCGCGCACGCGGTCAAGGCGCGCCTGACCTACGACGAGAAGAGCCATCGTCCGTTGCTCGACGAGCTCAACGAACGCCTGGTCGACAAGTACTTCGTCAACTTCAGCGTGTTCGAGTCGATGCCGGACGTGTGGGCGATCGACCAGGTGTTCCCGATCGTGCCGATCGAGCGCCTGAACGAGCGCCCGGACCGCCGCGGCGTCATCGCCGACCTGACCTGCGACTCCGACGGCAAGATCGACATCTACGTCGAGAACGAAGACCTCGATACCTCGCTGCCATTGCATGCCTTGCGCCATGGCGAGAGCTACCGGCTCGGCTTCTTCCTGGTCGGCGCCTACCAGGAGATCCTCGGCGACATCCACAACCTGTTCGGCGACACCGATGCGATCGAGGTGCGGATCGAAGGCGATGGCTATGCGATCGCACAGCAGCGCAAGGGCGATACCACCGATGTCATGCTGGATTACGTCGGTTACAAACTCGCCGACCTGCGCAAGGCGTATGCGGACAAGGTCGATGCGGCGCACTTGCCGAGTGAAGAAGCGCAGGGCATGAAAGCTGCGCTGGAAGCTGGCCTGACCGGCTATACCTACCTCGACGACTCGCCGATCGCCTGAAGTTGCAACCTTCTCCCGCCTGCGGGAGAAGGAGGCGCGGAGCGCCGGAAGAAGGTGTGTCCGGAGTCAGCTGACTGCAGCGATCGATATCTCTATTACGCCGCGCACGCTCACCCCAGTCCTCTCCCGCAAGCGGGAGAGGGCGCTTAAGCGCCGCGGTGGATGTGGAAGCCTGCGAACGACTGGCTCACCGGCATCACTTCCAGCCGGTTGACGTTGAGATGCGGCGGCAGGTTCGCGACCCACCACAGGGTTTCGGCGATGTCGTCGCCGGTGATCGGGTGCGCCTCTTGGTACAGCGCTTCGGACGCCGCCTGATCGCCCTTGGTGCGCACCAGCGTGAACTCGGTTTGCGCCAGCCCCGGCTCGACCGAGGTCACGCGGACGCCCGTGCCGTGCAGGTCGGCGCGCAGGCCGAGCGAGAACTGCGTGACGAAGGCCTTGCTGGCGCCGTAGACGTTGCCGCCGCTGTACGGATACGTGGCCGCGATCGAGCTGATGTTGACGATCATGCCCTTGCGCGCGATCAGCGTCGGCAGCAAAGCATGCGTCATGGTCGTCAGCGCGGTGATGTTGGTGTCGATCATCGTGCGCCATTGCGTCAGGTCCGCACGCTGCGCTGGCGCGGTGCCGAGCGCGAGGCCGGCGTTGTTGACCAGCACGTCGATGTCGCGGAACCCCGCCGGCA
>JACMKK010000139.1 GCA_014380115.1 Luteimonas sp.
CGGTCGCCTGGATCGAACGACCTGCGGTGCGCGCGCTGCGTGCAGCGTTCGTACGCGCCCAGGTCGATGCCCGCGCCCTGCGGTCGCGAAACTTCCCGTACATCGAGCGCCGGCGCCAGCGTTGCGCTGCCGGCATCGATGCCGGGCGCATCGGGCCGCAGGGACAGGTTGTACGGTGGTGCGACGAAGTACGTTGCCGGATTGGCGATCTCGAGGTTGTGGTCGGCGCTGATGCTGGTGCCTGCCAGGCTGTAGTCGGTGGCGAGGTTGTTGCGCACGACGACGTTCTCGCTGGGGCGGCCATCCTTGTGCGGCGCGACCATGATCCACGGCGGGCCCGGCGAGACGCTGTTGATGTCGATCACGGTGTTGTTGACGATGCGCGAGTCGCGCATGCCGAGGAAGCTGATGCCGTGCCAGTGGTCGGTGACCACGACGTTGTTCTCGACCACCCAGTCGACGAAGAAGCCGTCGAAGCAACCGATCCCCTGCATCGTGCTGCGTAGCGGATGATTGGGATTGGTCACGCTGATGAAGACGTTGCCGCGCAGGGTGACGCCGCGCACCTCGCCCGTGCCGACGCCGCCGGGGCCGACCGACCAGCTCTGGAAGCCGTCATCGTGGTTGCCGTCGGGCGGATCGTTGATGTAGTTGTTCTGCACGATGTTGTATTCGAACAGGCCGTTGTCGCCGAGCCCGCGCATTCCGTCGGCGGAGAAGCCGTCGATCAGGTTGTGCTGGATACGCGCGTCGTTGCCGCCCACGCCGATGCCGAAGCGCACGTTGCGGATGCGGCTGTTGCGCAGGGTGACGCGGTCGGCGCCGATCTGCACGCCATTGGAGGCCACGTCGAGCCATTGGCTCGCAGTCCAGGCGGAAGCGTCGGCCACGGTGAACACGTCGGCATCGTCGATCACGACGTCCCAGGCCGGGCCGAAGAAATTGTGGTCCTGCACCCTGACGATCGTCGCCTGCTGTAGCGGTGGCACGAACGATGGGCTGATCGACAGGCCGCGCAACACCCAGTGCTGCGCCGCCTCGATCGTCACGCCCGACAGGCGCGGCACTTGGCCACGCAAGGCAGCGATGGTGATCGGCGCGCTGTTGTAGGCGCCGCGGATGGACAGATTGCCGTGGTAGCCGCTGCGCAGCCACAACGTGTCGCCGGCCTTGACGGGCGCTCCGGCGTTGACCGTGACCAGCGTGCGCGCCGGCGTGTACGGCAGCGCAGACCAGTCGCGCGTCTCGATCAGGTTCGCTTCCACTACTGCCTGCAGTGTTCGCCAGGGTTGCGCGGCGCTGCCGTCGCCGCTGTCGCTGCCGTGCACGGGGTCGACATAGAAATTGGCAGCGGTCGCGGGCAACGCCACGAACAGCAGCACGGCGAACAGATGCTTGAACATGACCTTCCCGCTCCTCATCCGTGCCATTGCAGTGCGAACGCCACGATCAGCATGACCGAGGCCGCGGACGCTGCCGCGGTCCGTACGTGATTCCACCTGGTCCAGGATGGCAGGTAACCGGCCCACGCGGTGGCGCCTTCGACGCTCTCGGGATCGACGCGGGCGAGCCGGTCGTTCCGCGGCACGTTGCAGCGCATCGTCACCAGCAATGTGCCGATGACGTAGAGCACTGCGCCCGCCAGCACGAAGCCGGCACCTGCCGCATCGCGCAGCAGCGCAGCGATCGCCGCGCAGATGCAAGCCACCGCCGCGCCCAGGAAAACGGTGAGGAACAGCGGATTGATGACCGCCACGTTGATCGACTGCATGGCGGCGATGCCGTGGGCCGGCGGCAATCTCGCCAGCGCCTGCATGATGAAGCTGGAAAATGCGAAGAAAATGCCGGCGACCAGTCCGCAGCCGAGTGCCGAGAGGAGCGTCAGGGCGGTGAGCATGATGTCTCCCGAATCCGGATGTACACACGGCGATGCGCGAGCATCGCCGTCCAGGATCTGAGCATAGCCGCGCTTGGGCCGCTGTGACCGGCTGACCACTCCCTGCCGCCGACTTGCACGCACGGGCCGGCAAGCA
>JACMKK010000140.1 GCA_014380115.1 Luteimonas sp.
AGCTTGCCGCTGTAGGCGGCGAACGCGCTGTGCTGCAGCAGCAGCACCGCGCCGACCATCGTCAGCACCTCGAGCCAGCGCCAGCCGATGCGCGAGAACATCACCAGCCGCGAGTTCTCGGTGATGCGCAGCACGGTCTCGACCAGGCTCGCGAACACCATCAACGGCGCGGCGGCGACGGCGAGCCAGAACACGCCCGATTGCCGCGCGCCGGTGGCGATGTCGGTGAAGATCACGCCGACGCAGATCAGCGCCCACAGCCCGAGCGAGATCGCCAGCGGCAAGTAGAACAGGTTGGTCGAGAACGCGCGCAGCTTGTCGGCGTCGCCACCATGCGGATAGAACCGCATGATCGCGTGCTGCGCGCCGAGCTTGCCGAACGCGACCGCCATCAACACCCACGAATCGTAGTAGTTGAGGATGCCGTACTGGGTGTTGTCGAGCAGTCGCGTCAGGATCGGGAACGACACCAGCCCCGCCAGGATCACCAGCATGTTGCCGGTGGAATAGCGCAGGAAGTGCGTCGCGAAACCGGGTTTTTTCGCCGTCATGCGTTCTGTTCGGCCACGCGCAGGTCCGATGCGTGCTGCCTGGGAGCCGCCCTCGTTTCCTGTGGCGGTGCGGACATGCCTGCCGTGCCGCCGCTTGCCTGGGTGCGCGCCGATTCGATCGCCTGCGCGAGGCTCGGCTGCAGCTCGGGCTTCTCGACGATGCCGCTGTGGCTGCCGGGAATCGGGAAGACGTCAACCGCGCCGACCACGCCTTCCCAACCCAGGTACGGATCGTTGCCGAGGTCCGGATGCTGCTGTTCGGCGCGGAACAAGGTCAGCCTGCCCGGATACGGCATGACCACGTAGTCGCGATAGGCGCGCAGGTGCGTCGCCTCGACATCGGCATAGCGCAGGGCGTGCGGTACGGGCTCGCCGCGTTCGCGCAATTCTGCGACGCGCCGCCGGTCGCGCGCAGCGGCCAGGCGCACCCGCGGCATGTTGACGATGGCGCGCAGCGCTTCCAGCAACGACAAGCCGCGCAGGCGTTGCCGGAACCGGCGCAGCCGCGACGGCGGATTCGACGCCGCCGTGCGCAGGCGTGCGCCATAAGTCGACGAGGTATCGATCAGCCCCAGCATCGCGACCTGCTCGCCGGCGGCGGTGAGTTGTTGCGCCATCTCGTAAGCGATCATCCCGCCCATCGAGCCGCCGGCAAGGTAATACGGTCCATTCGCCTGCACGCTGCGGATCTCGCTGACGTAGCGTTTTGCCATGTCCTCGATCTTGGACAGCGGCGCCGTCTGGCCGTCGAGGCCCAGCGCCTGCAATCCATACACCGCCATGTCCGCGGGCATGCCCGTGGCCAGGTCCCGATAGTTCAGGCAGTTGCCGCCGACCGCATGCGCCAGGAACAACGGCGGCGCGTCCGGATCGCTGCCCGTGCGGATGGGCACCAAGGGTGCCCAGGGGTCCACGGTCACCTGCTTGGACTTTCCGCCACCAGGCATTTTCGCGCCTGCATTGCGATAGGCGGCCGTCAGCGAGCGCACCGTCGGCGCCATGAACAACGCCGCCAGCGGCAGATTGATGTTCGTCAGGCGACTGGCGCGGTGGAACATCTGCACGGCCTGCAGGGAATGTCCGCCGAGCGCGAAGAAGTCGTCATCGAGACCGACGTGGTCGCGGCCGAGCAGCTCGGCCCAGATCGCGGCCATGTCGCCCGTCAGCGGATCTTCCCCGGCATCGGAGGTCGAAGCGGTGGCGACGGCAGCGGCGCGCGCGGACGCAGGCACTGCGGTTTGCGTCGCGCTGGCCGTCTGCTGTTCTTCGCTGCGGCCCATCAATGTCGGCCGGCCGTCATCGAAACGCATCAGCGACTCGAGCGACTGCGACGGATCGCGTACGAGCGCCTTCAGCATGCCCAGGTACCGTTCCCAGATCATGATCGCGGTATCGCGCAGCAGCGTGTCGGAGTTGTAGACGACCGCGCCGGATAGCCCGCGTTCGCTCTCGACCAGCCACAGGCCGAGGTCCTGCGTGGCGCCCGGATCGGAGAGTTCGACGCGCTCGTGGTGGACGTTGCCCCACTGCAGATTGCGCTGGCGCACGTCCTGGAACGAGAACATCGCGTGGTACAGCACCTGCCCGCCACCACCGGCGCTCTGCACGCTGAGCTCGCGCATCAGGTCTTCGAGGCGGATATCGGGGTTGGCGAAGCTGTCGAGCAGCACTTCCTTGACGATCGCCAGCGCCTCGGCGAACGGCCGCGACGGATCGATGCGTGCCCGCAAAGGAAGCAGGTTGGTGAAGTACCCCATCAGGTTTTCGGTTTCGTCGCTGTTGCGACCGCGCACCGGCGTGGCGACGATGATGTCGCGCTGGTTGCTGACGCCGCACATCAGCGAGAAGTACACGGTCAGCATGGTCACGAAGATCGTCGAATCGAGTCCAAGCGCGGTTTTGTGCAGCTCGTCGGTCAGATCGCGCGGGATCGAGATCGGTAGCGGATTGCTGCCGCCGGACATGCCCGGCTTGCGCGGCATGTCGGTCGGCAACGCGCGCATGGCCTCGTCGCCGGTGCCGCGGTTACCGCCGAGGCGCTCGCGCCAGAACGCGAGTTGCTTGGCGTATTCGGGGCCGTTGATCCACTCGCGGTGCCAAGCCGAGAAATCGCCGTACGACACCGGCAATTCGGGCAGCTTCGGCGCGCGGTCTTCGAGCAGCGCGGCATAGAACTCCGACAGGTCCGCATACAGCAGGTCGAACGACCAGCCGTCCCAGATCGCGTGGTGCGGCATGAAGAACAGGATGTGGTGATCGTCGGCCAGCCTGTACAGGCGCGCCACGAACAGCGGTGCCTGGTAGAGATCGAACGGCGTCTGGATATGCCTGTGCATGTCCTCGAGCGCCTTGGCTTCGCGCTGGTCTTCCGCGACGTCGGTCAGGTCGACCACCGGCAACAGGCCGCTGTCGACATGATCGTGGATCACCTGGAACGCCTCGCCACCGAGCTCGCCGATCGACGTGCGCATGACGGCCTGGCGCTGCGCGAGCGCATCGAACGCGCGCGTGAACTTGTCGACATCGAGCGGACCACGCAGGCGGTGTCCCGACGGCGTGTTGTAGGTCACCTGCCCCGGCGTGAACTGCTCCAGCATCCACAGCCGTTCCTGCATCAGTGATAGCGGCGCGCTCGACTGGTCGGCCAGGCGCGCGATCGCCTGCCGCGGTGCGGCCTGCGCGCCGTCGGAGGCGATCTCGGCGAGCTTGGCGACCGTCGGTCCGTCGAACAGCGCGCGCAAGGTCAGCGACAGGCCCAGTTCGCGATTCAGCCGCGAGGTCAGCTGCGCGGCGAGCAGCGAGTGACCGCCGAGCGAGAAGAAGTTGTCGTGAATCCCGATCGCCGGCATGCCGAGCACCTGCGACATCGACGTGGCGATCGCGCGCTCGAGGTCGTTGCGCGGCAGCACCAGTTCGTCGCTGCGCGCGCCGAGGTCGGGCACGGGCAACGACTTGCGATCGATTTTGCCGTTCGGCAGCAGCGGCACGGCATCGAGCACGACCAGGTGCTGCGGCACCATGTACTCGGGCAACGCGCCCTTGAGCAGGTCGAGCACCGGACGCTCTTCGAGCTTGGCGCCCGGCTGTGCGACGGCATAGCCGACGATGCGCACGTCGCCGGGACGATCCTCGCGCACCAGCACCACCGCCTGCGCGACGCCGCCACAGTTGGCCAGCGCCGCTTCGATCTCACCGAGCTCGATGCGATAGCCGCGCACCTTGACCTGGAAGTCGAGGCGGCCGAGGTGTTCGAGCGTACCGTCCGCGCGCCAGCGGCCGCGATCGCCAGTGCGATAGAGCTTCGCGTCGGGTTTGTAACCCGCGGCGCTGCTGAAGGCGTCCGTGATGAAGCGGTCAGCGGTGAGATCTTCACGACCGAGGTAACCGAGCGTCACGCCTTCGCCGCCGATGCACAGTTCGCCGGGCACGCCGAGTGGGCATGGCTGACATTGCGGATCGAGCACCCAGACCGTGTTGTTCGCGATCGGCGTGCCGATCGAGATGCCCTTCTCCGGCGCCTCCACGCGCCAGCAGGTCGACCAGACCGTCGTCTCGGTCGGTCCGTACAGATTCCAGACCGCGCCGCTGCGCGCGAGCAAGGCGCGCGCGAGATCGGGCGGCAACGGTTCGCCGCCGCACAGCACGCTGAAGCTCTCGCTGCCGCGCCAGCCAGCATCGATCAGCACGCGCCAGGTCGCCGGCGTCGCCTGCATCAGCGTCGCGCCGCGGTCGCGCAGCAATGCCGACAGCAGTTCGCCGTCCATCGCGGTTTCACGGTCGGCGAGGATCACTTCGCCACCGACGCTCAGCGGCAGCATCAATTCGAGCACGGCGATGTCGAACGACAGCGTCGTCACCGCGACCAGCTTGTCGTCGGCCTGGATGCCGGGACGCACCTGCATCGCAGTGATGAAGTTGGACACGCCGCGATGCGGCACCTGCACACCCTTCGGCTTGCCGGTAGAAC
This sequence comes from Luteimonas sp., assembly GCA_014380115.1. Taxonomy (GTDB): domain Bacteria; phylum Pseudomonadota; class Gammaproteobacteria; order Xanthomonadales; family Xanthomonadaceae; genus Luteimonas. Next base: position 4,519 of record JACMKK010000140.1, read on the forward strand.
CCGACGTGTAGATCACGTAGGCGATGGATTCGGGGTCGACGGCTTCGCGCGGCGGCCGCGCGTCGGAGGCCTGTGCGAGCTCGTCGGCCATCGTGTCGAGCGCGAGCACGGGACGGCCGCGCAAGTCGAAGCGGTCGGCATGCGAGCGTTGCGTGACCAGGGCGGCCAGGCTGGCGTCGCCGACCATGTAGGTCAGGCGCTCTTCCGGGAACGCTGGATCGAGCGGCACATAGCCGGCACCGGTCTTGAGGATGCCGAGCAGCGCGGCCAGCATGTCGACGCCGCGATCCAGCGCCAGTCCGACCAGCGCGCCCCGATGCACACCGCGCGCGCGGAGCAGGCTGGCGATGCGGTTGGCTCGCGCATCGAGCTGCGCGTACGTCAGCGCCTGGTCCTTGTAGCGCAGCGCGATGCGGTCTGGCGTGCGGTCGCATTGCAGCTCGAACAGCTGGTGCATGCCGACATCGGTGCCGTACGGCGTCGGCGCCGGCTGCAGCGCGACCAGCGCCTGCATCGCGTCGCCATCGACCATCGGCAGGCTGCCGAGCGCGGCTTCGCTGCGCTGCACGGCCGAGCGCAGCAGCAGTTCGTAGCCCTGCATCCAGCGGCGGATCGTGGCCGCGTCGAACAGGTCGGTGTTGTACTGGCATTCCAGCTGCAGCCCGCCTTCGAGCTGCACGGCGTTGACGAACAGCTCGAAGTTCTCGAACGTGCGCGCGTTGGTGGCGAAGTCGGTGGCCAGGCCCGGGAAACCGTGCGAGTCGCCATCGATCGCCTGGTCGATCGTGAACATCACGCTGACCAGCGGCAGGCGGCTCGGGTCGCGGTCGACGCGCAGCTTCTTCAGCAGCGTGCCGAAGGTGTAGCGCTGATGGTCGATGGCGTCGAGCAAGGTTTCCTGCGACGTATCGATTAGCGTCGCGAACGGCTGCGCAGGATCGACGTCGAAACGCAGCGGCAGCAGGTTGACGCAATGGCCTACCAACGTATCGAGCCCGTCGACGGATTGACCGGCGGCCGGAATGCCGATGACGACTTGCGGCTGCCCGGACAGGCGCGAAAGCACCGTGGCGAAGCCGCCGAGCAGCGTCGCGAACAGGCTGGCGCCGCGGCGTGCGCCGAGTCGCTTGATGTCGGCGACCAGCGCCGCATCGAGTACATGGTCTTCGCGCAACGAGGCGAACGTCCGCCGTGCCGGCCGCGGGCGGTCGAGCGGCAGGTCGAGTACCGGCACTTCGCCGTCGAAGCGCGACAGCCAGTAGCGTTCGTCGTCGGCGTACACGGTGCCGCTCGACTGCGTGGCCTGTTCGAGCGCGTAGTCGGCGAACGACACCGGCTCGGGCAATTCGGCGCGTTCATGCCCTGCAGCACTGGCGTAGAACGTCGCCAACTCGCGCATCATCAGCCACCACGACCAGCCGTCGCAGACGATGTGGTGTGCGGTGAGGATCAGCAGCTGGTCGTTCTCGGCCAGGCACAGCAGTTCGGCGCGGAACAGCGGGCCGCGCTCGAGCTCGAACGGCGTCTCGACCGCGAGGCGCTTGCGCGTGGCCACCTCGGCGTCGCGCGCCTTGGCATCGAGCGAAGACAGGTCGATCTGCTGCAACTGCAATCCGAAGTGCTCGCCGACACAGAACGTCTCGCCATCGGGTCCGAACGTGGCGCGCAACGCGTCATGGCGATCGATGACGTGCTGCAAGCCTTCGCTGAGCACGGCGATATCGAGCGCGCCGCGCAGGCGCAGCAGCACCGATTCGTTGTAGGACAGCGAGGCTTCCGCGCTGAGCTTGTCGGCGAGCCAGACCTCGCGCTGCGGCTCGGTCGTCGGCGCGACGCGCGACAGCGCGCCGCCGGCGAACGGATCGTAGTCGACGGATGTAAGGCGCGCCTGCGCGGAACTAGGATTCATCCTGCCACCTTGAGGTACTTGCCGGGACGATCGGCGTCGGGAACGAACCATGCAGGCCGGCCATCCGGCTCACGACCCAGTCGCGCATCGGCGACCGGCGGATGCGCGGCATCCATCACGGTGCGCGGCGTCGCGGCGCTGCGCGGCAGGAATTCCGCTTCCTGCAGCTCCATCACCGCATCCTTGTAGGCCTGCGTCACGGTCTGGAAATCGGCCTCGGTGTGCGCGGTGGTGAAGTAGCACGGGAAGTTGTCGAGGATGTGCACGTTGCGGCTGCGGATCATCGCGAACAGCAGGTCCTGCAACGGATGCTCCTCGAGCCAGTGCGTGCGCCACATCGAGCCAAACTGCTTGATCAGGATCGGCGCGCCGACCTCGAGGCAAAACGCGTTCAACTCGTCGGCGAAGGCGCCGACGCGCGCGTTGAGCCTTTCCTGCAGCGCCGGGCCTTCCTCCTTCATATGCTCGAGCACGGCCTTGGTCGCCGCCAACGCCAGCGGATGGCGCACGAAGGTGCCTGCGAAATAGGTCACGCCGACGGTCGGGATCGAGTCGTCGCCGTACTGCCACTGGCCGCCGTCGAGCGCATCCATGTACTCGCGCTTGCCGGCGATCACGCCGAGCGGAAAACCGCCGCCGATGACCTTGCCGTAGGTGGCGAGGTCGGCCTTGATGCCGAACATCGCCTGCGTGCCACCCGGATGCATGCGGAAACCGGTGATCACTTCGTCGAAGATCAGCACCGTGCCGGCCTCCTCGGTGATCTGCCGTACTTCGCGCAGGAAGTCGACCGGCTGGAAATCAGGACGGCGGCTCTGCACAGGTTCGACAAGAACCGCAGCGAGCTCATGCGCGCGTTCGCGGATGACCTGCAGCGCTTCCGGCGTGCCGTAGTCGAGCACGAGCATGTTCTCGCAGGCGTTGCGCAGGATGCCCGGCGCGCCCGGCATGGCCTGCATCTTCTTGTTGCCGCGGATCACGACCTCGTCGTTGATGCCGTGGTAGGAACCGTTGAACACAGCAACCAGGCTGCGGCCGGTGACCGTGCGTGCGACGCGCAACGCACCGAGCACCGCTTCGGAGCCGGTGTTGCACAGGCCGGCACGGTCGTGGCCGGTGAACTCGCAGACCAGGCGGCTGACGTCGCCGGCGAAGGGATGCTGCGGGCCGATCTCGTAGCCGAGGTCGAGCTGCTTGCGGATCGCGTCGAGCACGAAGTCCGGCTGCCAGCCGAACATGCTCATGCCGAAGCCGTTGTTGGCATCGACGTACTCGTTGCCGTCGATGTCCCACAGCCGCGCGCCCTTGGATTTCGCGACCACGGTCTGGTAGATGATCTCCTTCCACATCGGGCGGAAGCCGCTGACCACGCGCGGATCGGCCATGTAGTCGCGATGCTGCTGCGTGTAGGCCTTCGATTTCGGAGTGCGCGCGACGTAGCGTTCGACCAGGCCGCGTAGCTTGTCCTGCTGGCGCGTGCTGAGGTCGAGGCGGTTGGTGTGGATGCGCGCGATCGCGCCGAAGGCCTTCTTGACGTCGTAGGTGGTCTGCGGCGTCCCGGTGTCCTCGTCTGCAGTCGCGGGCGCGCCTGCGGCAGCGGGCGATTCGGCGGTTGCGGCCGGCACGGCTTTCACCGCTGCCGGTGCGGCATGCACGGCCGGCATCTGCGCCGGTGCCGGCGCGGGCATCTGTGCCTGCGCCGTCATGGGCTGCATGCCCGACAACATCGCCAGTTGCTGCGACATCACCTGCATCTGCTGCTGGATGACCTGCTGGATCAGCGATTCGTTGCCGTTGTTCATCGTCATCACCATGGGCGCGGGCGCTGCGGCCACCGGCACGAATGCAGACAGGGCCTGCCCTGCGAACGGAGTCGGCAGTGCATTGGTCGCGACCGCCTGCGGAACGGCGACCACCGGCGCCGGTGCGGCGACTTCTGCCGGCATCTGCTCATCGAGCAGGTCGGCGAGGCGACGCAGGCTGGAGTAGTCGGCCATCAGCTGCCGGAACGTGATCTTGACCGAGAACGTCTTCTGCAGCTGCAGCGCGACCTGCGTCAGGTTGAGGCTGTCGAGGCCGAGTTCGATGAAGTTCGCGTCCTCGTCGGCATCGGAGAGATCGAATCCGGCGATGTCCTCGAACACCTCCTTCAACTGCCCGATCAGGCGGGGACGGCGATCGGCGGCGACGGGCACGGGTGCTGGAACGGACATGGTGTTCTCCGGTTCCGGTACGACGATCGCAGCCGGAAGGGGATTGAGGACAGGAAGGGTGGGCATGGATTGCGCGAGCGTCGGCTGGGCCAATGGAGGCGCAGCCTGCGAGGCGGCTTCGACCCAGTAGCGCTGGCGCTCGAACGGATAGGTCGGCAGGCAGAGACGGCGGCGCACGCTGCGGCGATCGAACAGGTCGACGTTCGGCAACGCACCGCGGCACCACAGGTTGCCTGCGGCGAGACGGAACGACGCGACCTCGTTCGCAGGCGCGTCGGACAGCGACGACACCGCGGCGAGATGCGACTTGCTGCCGCTGATCTTCTGCTTGGCCAGCCCGGTCAGCGTCGTGCGCGGGCCGACTTCGAGCAATACGCGCGCGGGTGCGTCGGTCACGCGTCCAAGCGCACTGGCGAAGCGTACGGGCGCGCGCAGGTGCATGGCCCAGTAATCCGGCGACACGGCCTCGTCCGCACCGAGCCAGTCGCCGGTCGCGGTCGAGACGATCGGCAGAGAAGGCGCCGCGCGCGCGACGCGCGCGACTTCGGCGCGAAACGGCGCGACCACCGCTTCCATCATCGCCGAGTGGAACGCGTGCGAGGTCTTGAGCGCGCGGCAGGCAATCGAGTCCGCTTCGAGCGCGGCCTGGAAGCTCGCGATCGCCTCGTGCGGGCCGGAGACCACGCAGGCACCCGGGCTGTTTTCGGCAGCCAGCGAAAGGTCCGCGGGCAGCCGCGCGAGCAGGTCGTCGAGCGGCAGCCGCACCGACAGCATGCCGCCCTCGGGTTGCGCCTGCATCAGCGCACCACGCCGCGCCACCAGGCGCATCGCGTCGCCGAGCTCGAACACGCCGGCCAGCGTCGCGGCGACGAACTCGCCGACACTGTGGCCGATCATCGCCGCCGGTTGCAGGCCCTGACTCATCCACAGCCTGGCGGTCGCGTATTCGATCGCGAAGATCGACGGCTGCATGACGCTGGTCGGCAGCAAGGCCTCCGCGTCGTCGCCGAACACGACATCGCGCAGGTCGAACGACAGTTCATCCTTCACAGCGTCGGCGCAGGCATCGAACGCGGCGCGGAATGCAGGCTCGGCGGCATAGAGCTCGCGGCCCATGCCCGCGTACTGCGAGCCCTGGCCCGGGAACAGGAACACGATGTCGCTGGCACGGGCAGGCTTGCTGCGCGCGATCGCCGCGGTGGTCTCGAGGCAGCGCAACTGTTCGGCTGCGTCGAGCGCGGTGCCGGCCACGATCGAGACGCGGTGCGCGAAAGCCTTGCGGCCAGCCGCAAGCGTCCAGGCGACGTCGGCCAGGTTGCTATCGGGCGTACGTTCGAGATGGTCGGCCAGGCGTGCGGCAGCCTGCGTCAGCGCATGCGGCGTGCGCGCCGACAAGGCCAGCACCTGCACTTCATCGCTGTCTTCGGAAGCAGGACGCGGCGGGGCTTCCTCCATCACCACGTGCGCATTGGTGCCGCCGACGCCGAAGGAGCTCACGCCCGCGCGACGCGGCGCACCGTCGCTGCTCCAGTCGTTGAGCGCATCGTTGACGACGAACGGCGAACCTTCGAAGGCGATCGTCGAGTTCGATGCGGTGAAGTGCACGGTCGCCGGCATGACTTTCTCTTGCAACGACAACGCCGTCTTGATGACGCCCGCGGCGCCGGCGGCAGCCACCAGGTGGCCGACGTTGCTCTTGACCGAACCGACGCGGCAGAAGCCGACGTCGTCGGTGTTGCGGCGGAATGCGCGGGTCAGGCCTTCGATTTCGATCGGATCCCCGAGCGGCGTCGCGGTGCCGTGGGTCTCGACGTAGCTGATGCTGCGCGCATCGACGCGCGCATTGCGATGCGCCATTGCGATCACGGCCGACTGGCCTTCGCTGCTCGGCGCGGTGAAGCTCGCCTTCTGGCCACCGTCGTTGTTGATGGCGCCACCGCGGATCAACGCATAGACCTGATCGCCGTCGGCGAGCGCATCGGACAGGCGCTTGAGCAGCACCACGGCCGCGCCGTCGCCGAATACCGTGCCCTGCGCGCGCTGGTCGAACGGGCGCGTATGCCCGTCCGGCGACAGCATGGAACCTTCCTGGTAGAGATATCCGCTGCGCGGCGGGCACACCACCGACGCCGCACCGGCTAGCGCCATGTCGCACTGCCCTGCGCGCAGGCTGTCGACGGCCTGGCAGATCGCGACCAGCGAGGTCGAGCATGCGGTGTGCACGCTGATCGCCGGACCGTTGAGGTCGAGCTTGTGCGCGACGCGGGTGGAGATGTAGTCCTTCTCGTTCGCCACCATGACCTGGAAGGCGCCGAGCTTGGCGATCAGTTCCGGATGCGCCGAGACGTGGCGCTGGAAGTAGGTGCCGTTGTTGGTGCCGGCGAACACCCCGACAGGACCGTTCGTGGCGCCGGGTACGTGCCCGCCCCGCTCCATGCATTCCCAGCACAGCTCCAGGAAGATGCGGTGCTGCGGATCCATGAGCTCCGCTTCGCGCGGGCTGATGCCGAAGAAGGCGGCGTCGAACTGTTCGACATTTTCGATGACGCCGCGCGCGGCGACGTAGCCGGGCTCGGCGCGCTCGGCGGCGCTCACGCCCGGATCGAGGTCGTCGGCGCCGAAGAAGGTGATCGTGTCGCGGCCTTCGCGCAAGTTGCGCCAGAAGGTCTCGACGTCGTCGGCGCCGGGGAAGCGACCGGCCATCGCGATGATCGCGATCGGGTCGTGCTCGACAGCCGTGCCGACCGCTACATCGGCACGCAGCAAGCGCGCCATGCGCGCGCCGTCGATGGCGGCATCGGGCGCCATCATCGCCTTCGCGAGCGAAGCGGGTGTCGAGTTCTGGAACACGCTTGTGACGGCCAGCGTCGTGGCCGCCTGCCGCACCTGCGCCGTGCACTCTGCCCACGATTCCTGTTTCAGCGCGTCCAGCAGACGCGTGGCCAGCAGCGAATTGCCGCCGAGCTCGAAGAAGTTGTCGTGGCGGCCGACGCGCTCGAGATCGAGCAGCTTCGAGAATGCCGCACAGATGCCCTGCTCCGCCGCATCGACTGGCGGCTCGTAGGCATTGACGAGGTCCGGACGCTCGCGCCCCGGCGCTGGCAAGGCCTTGCGGTCGACCTTGGCATTCGGCGTCAGCGGGAACGCCGCCAGCGCCACGTATGCGGTGGGCACCATGTATTCGGGCAGCTGCGCGGCGAGTTGCTTGCGCAGCATCGCTTCGACCGGGGCTTCTCCATCGGCCGCAACGCTGTAGTACGCGACCAGGCGCTTGTCGCCGGGACGATCCTCGCGCACCAGCACGACGGCTTCGCGCACGCCGGGACATGCCGCCAGGCGCGACTCGATCTCGCCGAGCTCCATGCGATAGCCATGCAGCTTGACCTGGAAATCGTTGCGTCCCAGGTATTCGATCGTGCCGTCTTCCTGCCAGCGGCCGAGGTCGCCGGTGCGGTACATCCGGGCCTGCGGATCGGTGGCGAACGGATCGGCGAGGAAACGCTCGGCGGTCAGCGCCTCGCGGTTGAGATAGCCGCGCGCGACGCCGGCGCCGCCGATGTGCAGTTCGCCTTCGGCGCCGACCGGCACCTGCTGGCCTTCGCCATCGAGGATGTAGACCTGGCTATTGGCGATCGGCTTGCCGATATGCGGCGTGCCATTCCCTTCGATGCGCGCCAGCGTGGCATCGACCGTGCATTCGGTCGGGCCGTAGACATTGTAGAAGCGGGTCGTCGTCGACTCGGCCAGCACGCGCCAGGTCTTGGCGGAGATCGCTTCGCCGCCGACCAGCGCCGCACGCGGG
>JACMKK010000141.1 GCA_014380115.1 Luteimonas sp.
CGCGCTCGACGAGGTCTGGGAGCCGCTCGACGCGCTCGATCCGCTCGCCAAGCAGGTGATGGTCGAAGCGATCACGGCCGCGATCAGCCACGATGGCCGCGTCAGCGTCGCCGAAGCGGAACTGCTGCGCACGATCTGCGGGGTACTGCATTGTCCGTTGCCGCCGATGCTGGAGCGCTCCTGAGCGCATCGCGCAGGTAGGAGCTGCCTCTTGGCTGCGATGAGGCCTCGCCTCACTCCATAGCGGCCATGGGCTGGTCCTACAGGGTTGGGAGCCCGCGAATCAGATCCGCTGCGCGCTCCGCGATCATGATCGTCGGTGCATTGGTATTGCCGCCGATCAAGGTCGGCATCACCGATGCGTCGACCACGCGCAGGCCTTCGACGCCCCGCACGCGCAATTCCGGATCGACGACGGATGCCTCGTCGCTACCCATACGGCAGCTGCCGATCGGGTGGTAGACCGTCTCGGCCTTGGCTCGGATGAATTCGACGAGTTCCGTATCAGACAGGTCGTTGCGTGCAGGGAAGATGGGCGCGCCGCGGTACGCATCGAACGCCGGCTGACCGAAGAGCTCGCGCGAGAGCTTGGCGCATTCGAGCATCATCTTCAGGTCGAAGCCTTCGGCATCACTCAGGTAGTTCGCCTCGATGCGCGCCTTGTCGGAGGCGCGGTTGCTGGCCAGCGCGATGCGGCCGCGGCTGCGCGGCCGCAGGAAGCAGGCGTGCAGGGTGTAGCCATCGCCCTTCAGACGGCGGCGACCGTGGTCGTCGAGCATGGCCGGCACGAAATGCAGCTGGATGTCGGCGCGTTCGTCCGGCGCCAATGGCGAGCGCACGAAGCCGCCGGCTTCCGCGATGTTGCTGCTGCCCGGACCGCTGTGGCCACGGAGGAAGTAATTGAAGGCAATCTGCAGGTCGCCGACGCGGTCGTAGGTCACGCGCTGCGTCGAATGCTGCAGCGTGCAGATGTCGAGATGGTCCTGCAAGTTGCGGCCGACATTGGCAGCGTCCGCGACCACGTCGATGCCATGCCGGCGCAGCTCCGCGGCCGGGCCGATGCCGGACAGCATCAGCAATTGCGGCGAGTTGATTGCCCCGCCGCAGAGAATGACTTCGCGCGTGGCCTGCTGGTGGAAGGCCTTGCCGAACGCCGAATACACCACGCCGTTCGCACGATGGCGATCGAAGGTGATGCGGCTGGCGAGCGCGCCGGTGTGCACGGTCAGGTTGGCACGTGCCTTGGCCGGATCGAGGTAGGCGACCGCCGACGAGCAGCGCGCGCCGTCGCGTTGCGTGACCTGGTACAGGCCGACGCCCTGTTGCTGCGGGCCGTTGAAGTCGTCGTTGCGCGCCAACCCGGCCTGTCGTCCCGCCTCGACGAACACCTGCGACAACGGATTGGTGTAGCGCAGGTCGGACACCGACAAGGGACCGTCGCCGCCATGCAGCGCATCGGCGCCGCGGCTGTTGCCTTCGCTGCGCCTGAAGTAGGGCAGGGCGCTCGCCCAGTCCCAGCCGATCGCGCCCTGCGCTGCCCAGTCGTCGTAGTCGCGCGGCACGCCGCGGATGTAGCACATCGCATTGATCGAGCTCGATCCGCCCAGCACCTTGCCGCGCGGCCACCACAGCACGCGATTGTCCAGCTGCGGCTCGGGGGATGTGTCGTAATCCCAGTTGACACCCTTCTGTCCGACCAGCTTGGCCAGGCCCGCAGGCATGTGGATGAAGGGATGCCAGTCGCGCGGTCCGGCTTCCAGCAGCAACACCTTGACGTCCGGATCCTCGGACAGGCGATTGGCGAGCACGCAACCGGCCGAGCCAGCCCCGATGATGATGTAGTCGAACGCTGCGGCGGGAGACACGGGTGGCATCGGCATCGCCGGAAACTAGGTGGGCGCGCTAGAGCATATGCTCTGCGCCCACTCGGGCCGCGTCGCTGGCGCGCCCAACAGCCATCGGCTACCTTGCGCGCACAGTCGCTGCGGGTCGAAACGCCCGGGATAGACAGGCCATGGCCGACAGGCCCGGAACCGACATGCGCAGCACGGACGATAGGGACGGGCCCCGGATCCATAGCGGCGAATGGCGCGCGGTAGCACTGTCGTTCGCGTACTTCTTCTGCGTGCTGGCCGCTTACTACGTCATCCGCCCGGTGCGCGACCAGTTGAGCGCGGCGGTGGGGTCGACGCAGCTGCCGTGGTTCTACGCCGCCACCTTCGTTGCCACGCTGGCGTTGACGCCGGTCTTCGCCTGGCTGGTGTCGCGCTACCCGCGGCGCATCGTGGTGCCGATCGTGTACGGCTTCTTCATCGCCTGCCTGCTCGGCTTCGTGCCGCTGTTCACGGCACACGGCATGCTCAGCCCGCGCGCGCTCGGCACGGTGTTCTTCGTCTGGATCAGCGTCTTCAACCTGTTCGTGGTGTCGGTGTTCTGGAGCTTCATGGCCGACATCTGGAGCAACGACCAGGCGCGGCGCCTGTTCCCGATCATCGCCCTTGGCGGGACGGCTGGTGCCGTCGCGGGGCCTTTGCTGACGCGGCAGCTGGTCTCGATCATCGGCGTGCCACCGCTGCTGGTAGTCTCGGCCTCGCTGCTGGGCCTGGCGCTGGTTTGCGTGGCGTTGCTCGGAAAGTGGGCGCGCACGCAGGGCGCGCGCAGGCACGAGGCGGGACACGAGGCGGCAGTCGGCGGCGGCATGTTCGAAGGACTCAAGCAGATCTTCGCCAACCCGTTCATGCGCAACATGGCGTTGCTGTTGCTGCTGGGCGACTGCATCGGCACGATCAACTACGCGCTGGTGATCGACTATTCCGGCATGACGTTTACGGATGCCATCTCGCGGACTCGTTTCGCCGCGAACCTCGACCTGGCGACCAACACGCTGCAGGTCATCCTGCAATTGACGTTGACGCGCTGGATCCTGACGCGCTACGGCGCGGCGCCGGCGATCGCGATCTGGGCCACTGCGGCGGTCGTAGTCCTGCTCATCGTGCTGTTCTCGGCCAACCCGTACGTGCCCGTGATCGGTGTGATGCCGTGGGTCGCGATCGCGTTGATCGTCAGCCGCAGCCTCGCCTACGGCATGCTCGGCCCGGCGCGCGAAAGCCTGTTCACGCGCGTGCCGCGCAGCGAACGCTACAAGGGCAAGAATGCCGTCGACACGGCGGTGTGGCGCTTCGGCGACCTGTCGGTGGCGTTGTCGATGAACGGACTGCGCGTGCTCGGCGTCGCGGGTGCAGGTTTCGCCGCCTTCAGCGCGACGGCCGCTGCGGTCGCGGGCGTGCTCGGCTGGCGCCTGGCGCGGCGTGTCGAGGCGAAGGTCGACGCGATACCGGCCGTGGCGGCGGCGCCATGACCGGGCTGCTGAATCCCTGGCGCGCGCGGGAGGACGATTCCGCGGCATGAAATGGTGGTCGCGCACGCCGGCCAGACGGCGCTGGTTGCAATGGACGGTGCGGTTGCTGGCGCTGTCGGTGCTCGGCGTGCTGGTCTGGGGCTTCATCTGGGAGCCCGGGCGCCTGGTCGAACGCGATTACACGCTCGTGTTGCCCGGATGGTCGTCGCAATGCGATGGCCTGCGCCTGGATGTCGTCGCCGACACGCATACCGGCTCGCCGCACAACGGTGTCGACAATCTCGATCGTGTCGTGCGACGCCTGGTCGCCAGCGACGCGTCCGCAGTGCTGATGGCCGGCGACTACGTCATCCTCAGCGTGTTCATGGGTACCTACGTGCCGGTAGAGACCATCGCCGAGCATCTCAAGCCGCTGACCGCACGCAAGCCCGTGTACGCCGTGCTCGGCAACCACGACTGGTGGAAGGATGGCGAACGCGTGCGTCGCGCATTCGAGGCGGCCGGAGTCACCGTGCTCGAGAACCGGGCGCAGACAGTCGAGGTCGGCCGCTGCCGGTTCTGGATCGCGGGCGTTGCCGACCTGCTCGAAGGCCACCCCGACATCCCTCGCGCATTCGCAGCCATCAACGACACGGCGCCGGTGATCGCGCTGACCCACGAACCCGATCTGTTCCCGCGCATGCCCGCGCGCACTGCGCTGACCATCGCCGGCC
>JACMKK010000142.1 GCA_014380115.1 Luteimonas sp.
CGTCGCCGACCTCGACGGCGCGCTGGCGGACGATGCCGCCGTGCCGGCCCGCGATTGGGAGCACGGACTGATCGCCTGGGCACGCGACAAGCTTGCCCACGGCGAGGAGAACATCCATGCGCAAGCGCGCGACCGGCTCGACCGCGCCCTGCTGCAAGCGGCGCTCGCGCATACCGGCGGACGCCGCACGGAAGCGGCGACGCGTCTGGGCCTCGGCCGCAACACGCTGACGCGCAAGCTCGGATCGGGTCGCAAGCCCCGGCGCTGATCGTCGCGCGGCACGCGCTTTCATCGCACGTAAACCGGCGCGAGGCTACGGTGCGACGCACTTGTGATCAAGGACACCACGATGCGCCTTCCCCTTCCCCTTCGCCATGCCGCATTGGCCGCGGCCACGACGCTCGCGTTGTGCGCCTGCTCCAGCACGCCCGAAAGCGGTGACACGACCTCCGCTTCCGCCGGCACGCCCGCAGCGGCGGCCGCCATCAGCACCGCGAAGGCTGCTACGGTCAATCTCGCCTCCGCGTCCGGCAGCCTGGTCAGCGGCAAACTGTCGGTGATGCCGATGGGCGACGGTGTCCACCTGCGCGGCGAGATCGGCGGGCTCGGTGCCAACGCCACGCATGCGATCCATATCCATGAAAAGGGCGACTGCAGCGCGGCCGATGCGAGCAGTGCGGGCGGCCATTTCAATCCGTCAGGCAGTGCGCACGGCAGGGTCAGCAGCGGCGCGCACCACGGTGGCGACATGGACAACATCGTGTCGAATGCCGAGGGGGTGGCCACGGTCGACGTGCATGCCAGCGGCGTGACCCTCGGCGGTGGCGCCGCCAACGATGTCGCCGGCAAGGCGGTCGTCGTGCATGCCGCGCCCGACGACTACACCAGCCAGCCGGCCGGCAACGCCGGCGCGCGCGTGGCCTGCGGCGTGATCAACGTGACCCGATGACGCGTCGCTTGTCCGCACCTTAGATGGCGGCGGCATCGGCTACGATGCCGTCATGAGCACTGCCTACCGCATTCGCGCGGCGCAACCGGCCGATCTGGAATGGCTGGTCGACTGGGCGCGCGCGATGGCGCTGGAGACCGAGCACAAGACGCTCGATGCCGGCACCCTGCGCGCTGGCATCGCGGCGGGGCTCGCCGATCCCGCCAAGGCGCGCTATTTCGTCGCGATGCGCGATGCGTCGCTCGCAGGCGCGGAAACGATCGGCAGCGCGGTCGGCACGCTGATGCTGACCAGCGAGTGGAGCGACTGGCGCAACGGCGACTGGTGGTGGATCCAGAGCGTCTACGTCGCGCCGGCCCATCGCCGCCAGGGCGTGTTCGCCGCGCTGTATCGCCATGTCGAGGTACTGGCACGCGAGGTGCCGGGCGTCATCGGCCTGCGCCTGTACGTCGAGCGCGACAATGCCAATGCGTTGTCGACGTACGCCGCACTGGGCATGTGCGACGCGCGCTACCTGGTCTACGAAACCCTGTTTTGATGCGTCGAGGGTCGAGTGGTACCGGCATCGCGCAACGCAAACGCAGTAACTCGTCCGAGAAGACGTCCTCTACACCAGTTGCAGCCGGCTCTCAGCCGGATCGTCGCAGTGCACGAACGTCACCGGCACACCATGCGCGGTAAGCACCGCGGCGAACTGCCGCTGCCTCGCCTCGAAATGGCCGAAGGCAGTCTCCAGGATCGCACCGTCCTCGATCGCATGATCCTTGGGCCGGTAATGGCCACGCCATGCATCCGGCGAGAACAACGCGACGCGCACCTCGCCTTCGCTGTAGCGCAGCAACGGTTCCGGCGGCGCATCCAGCCAGGCCTCGCGATCGGGCGACAACAAGGCGGTCTCCAGCAACGGCCACAGCGGCGCGAGTCCGGCGTGCTCGTATTGCATCGCGGTCAACGCGCACAGATCGTGCAAGGTGAGATAGCGCGCGTGCTCGACGCGCAGCCCGAACGCATCCTGCGCGACCAGCGCGGTTTCCGCGCCGGCCATGCCGCGTTCCATCAGGTCGCGCTCGTAAAGGTCGCCGACACGCGCGACGACGGCGGCATCGCCCGAGAGCACGAATGGCACCAGCCGCAACGGACCGCCGGCATGCTCCGCAGCCGGGGTCAGCGCGCCCGGCAGCTGTGCCTCATGCGTGCCGAAGGCGATGATCCGGCCGCTCGCCGGCATGGCGCCGGGTGCGCGTGCTGCCAGTTGATGCAACTCGTGATGGACCGGCCAACCCGGGCGCAGCAACTCCACCGGATCGTAATGTGCGCCGGCCATCACGCATTCGAGGCCCGCGGCTTCGGGCGCGAACAGCGCCAGGTCGCGCGCCA
>JACMKK010000143.1 GCA_014380115.1 Luteimonas sp.
AGCACGTCCTCCGGCAGTCCCCGTGTTTCCGGTCCGAACAGGAAGGCATCGCCCTGCGCATAGCGCGGTCGATCGTAGCGCTCGCTGTTGCGCGTGCTGAGCGCGAACAGGCGCCGCGGCGCGATCGCGGCGAGGGCTGCGTCGAGCGATTCGTGAACCTGCAGCGCCGCATATTCGTGATAGTCGAGGCCGGCGCGTCGCAGTTGCTTGTCTTCGAGCGTGAAGCCCAGCGGCGCGATCAGGTGCAGGCGCGCACCGGTGTTGGCGCACAGGCGGATCACATTGCCGGTGTTGGGCGGGATCTCGGGTTGGTAGAGGAGCACGTCGAACATGCAGTCATGATGCAGCGTGCGCTCGGGGATTTCGACGGTGCCGCTGGTCGCTGCTCTTTTTAGTGGCGCGCGTCAGCGCCCGAGCGTGCACTTCGACAGCGGCAGCGACAGCGCCGCCTGCCACTGGCTGGCATCGGCGGTGCCGGAGGTCGCCGGAAAATCGATGCGCGCCTTCAGCGGTTTGCCGCGATCGTCGCGCAGGTTGGTCACGCCCGTAAACCGTCGCAGACGCTTGCCGACGGCGAGGTAGGCGACGTCCATGCTCGGTCCGACCACGCCGAGCAGTCCGCCGAGCTTGAGGCGAAAGCGCTCTACCGGCACGCCATCGAGCTGGCCGCGGCCGAGGCTGCGCACCTGGAACGGCACGGTGCGCCCGTGCGTCGGCACCACGAAGGACAGGGTCTGCGGCCTGCCCGCCAGCAAGGCATCCCAGTGCGTGCGCAGGTACTCATCGAATCCCACGTCGGCGACCAGCGCGCCGGCGCCGGCCCGCAAGGCCTTGGGTGTGGCACCGCCACTGCGGGGCCTGCTGCTCCAGGTCAGCGTGCTGCCCGCGCGTCGCCGCAGGCCTTCGCGATAACCGCGACGGACATCGAGCAACTCGAAATCCGGCGCAGTGCGCGAGGCGCGATAGTCGACGTGCTTACGCGCGAACGCGGTGCCGTCGGGGCAGCGATAGACGACGAGGCGCTCGATCGGCACGTCTTGCTGTTGCCGGATCAGGTGCTGTTCGCGATAGAGCAGACGCCCGTTGGCGAGATCGCGCGCATCGCCCTGCACCGACACGAGCGCCGCGGACGCGGGAGCGCACGTGCCGATCAGGACGACCAGGAGCCCTGCGCTCTTGTGATGTCTGTCGGCAAGCGCCATGGCGAGGCTGCGCATCATGTGATGCGCAGGATGCGGCCGATCGGCTCCAACGCAGCTTGCCGAGCGACGGCCCGCCACGGTGGCATCACCATGGCAACGCTTCGCCACGCCAGTCCAGGAAGCGGCCGCTGCCCTGCAGGTCCAGCGCGTCGATCACTTCGAGCAGTCCGCGCACCGAGACTTCCGCCGGCACCGTCGCGTCCTTGCCGCCCATCTCCGTCTGCACCCAGCCCGGATGGAGCGCGACCACCACGATGCCGCGTTCGCGCAACGCGCTCGCCAATTGCGCGGTGGCCATGTTCTGCGCGGCCTTGCTGATGCAATAGCTGGGCGTGCCGAAGCGCCCGGCGTCGGTGATCGAACCGAGTTCGGAGGAAATATTGGCGATCTTCGCGCCCTCGGCGAGCAACGGCGACAGCGCCTGCGCGAGCAGGAACGGTCCCATCGCGTTGATGCGGAAGCTGTCGTCGAGCTGCTCCGCGCTGACGCGGCCGAAGCGCTCGCCCGAATGCAGCACGCCGGCGTTGTTGACCAGCAGGTCGAGTTTACCGGCCTCCTCCGATACCAGCGGCAGTTCGCTGGCGAGCCGCGCATGGGTCTTCGGATCGGCGATATCCAGCGGCAGCACGTGCAGGCGTCCGGGGTACTCGCCGGCCAGCCCATTGAGCTCCGAGGCCTTGCCGGGATGGCGGCAGGTCGCGACGACGCGATCGCCGCGCGCCAGCAACTGGCGGACGAATTCCAGGCCGAGGCCGCGATTGGCGCCGGTGACGAGGCAATGCTTGCTCATCGTGTGCTCGCTTGACTCCCGTCCCTGCGACTGCAGGGAGGGATGGGGGAGGGTTGCGTAGTATCCGATGAAGCTTGTCGCAGCCGATTTCACTTACGGGCGGTGTCCGCCATGACCTTCTCCCGCTTGCGGGAGAAGGAGGCGCGAAGCGCCGGATGAGGGTACGCCGGAGCCGGTCGAGCGGATCGTTGAGAAAATTTGCGCCGTCGCGCACCCTCACCCCGACCCTCTCCCGCAAGCGGGAGAGGGAGCTGAGACGTCGCGACGAATCTGAAATTCCGCCAACGCTCAGTGTCCCGGCATCACTTGTGGCCTAGTGCCCTGGATGCCGTGCCTAGTTAGGATGTGCGTTCGTTCCACAAACCCAACCTCCGTACAGGACTGTCGCATGACGATGCAAAGCCGGCCGCGAGCCGCCGTGATCCAGCAGGGGCTGCTCGCCCTCGCCCTCGCCACCAGCCTCGGCGGCTTCGCGCCTGTGGCGATGGCGGACACGGCACGGGCCGCGAGCGTCGACATTCCCTACGAGGAGTTCACCCTGCCCAACGGCCTGCGCGTGATCGTGCACACCGACCGCAAGGCGCCGATCGTCGCCGTCAACCTCTGGTACCACGTCGGCAGCAAGGACGAGCCGGCCGGGCGCAGCGGATTCGCGCACCTGTTCGAGCACCTGATGTTCAACGGTTCCGAAAACGCGCCGGGCGAATACTTCGAACCGTTCAAACAGGTCGGCGTGACCAACCAGAACGGCACCACCAATTCCGACCGTACCAATTACTTCGAGAACGTGCCGACCACCGCGCTCGACATGGCGCTGTGGATGGAGTCCGACCGCATGGGCCACCTGCTCGGCGCGATCGACCAGAAGACGCTCGACGAGCAGCGCGGCGTGGTGCAGAACGAGAAGCGCCAGGGCGAGAACGAGCCCTACGGCCAGGTATTCGACCTGCTCGGTCAGACGATGTATCCGAAGACGCATCCCTACCACCACAGCACCATCGGTTCGATGGCCGACCTCAACGCGGCCTCGCTCGACGACGTCAAGGGCTGGTTCCGCACCTGGTACGGCCCGAACAACGCCGTGCTGGTGCTGGCCGGCGACATCGACGTCGCCACGGCGAAGGACAAAGTCGCGAAGTATTTCGGTGACATCCCGGCGACGCCGACGATGGCGCAGCCGAAGGTCGATGTCGCCGCGCACGACAAGTCCTCGCGCTCGACCATGACCGACAAGGTGCCGCAGGCACGCATCTATCGCGTCTGGAACGTGGCCGAGTACGGCCAGCCCGATCTCGACCGGCTGCAGCTGTTCGCGCAGGTGCTCGGCGGCAGCAAGAGTTCGCGCCTGGACACGCGCCTGCTGCACCAGGACAAGCTGGTCGACAGCGTCAGCGCCGGCGCTTACGGCTCGCAGCTCGGTTCGGTGTTCTTCGTCATGGCCGACGTCAAGCAGGGCGTCGAACCGGCGAAGGTCGAGGCGGTGATCGACGAGGAACTGCGCAAGCTGCTCAAGGACGGTCCGACCGCGATCGAGGTCGCGCAGGCCCGCACGGTGTTCGAGGCCGGCTTCGTGCGCGGCATCGAACGCATCGGCGGCTTCGGCGGCAAGGCCGACGTGCTGGCCGAGTGCGCGGTGTTCACCGGCAATCCCGGTTGTTTCCGCGACAGCCTGAAGACGCTCGAAGACGCCACCGCAGCCAGCCTGCGCGCCACCGGCGAGCGCTGGCTCGGCAAGGGCAGCCACACGCTGGTGGTCTTGCCGGGCGATCGCGTCGCACTGACCGAGGATCCTGCCGTGACACCCGCACCATCGGTGTTGCCGCAGGTCGACGCGAAGTACACCACCAGCGCGAGCACCGTCGACCGCAAGGCCGGCGTGCCGAAGACCGAAACCTATCCGGAACTGAAATTCCCGGCGCTGCAGCGCGCGACCTTGAAGAACGGCTCGACGCTGATCCTCGCCGAGCGCCACGACGTTCCCGTGGTGCAGATGAGCTATGAATTCAATGGCGGCTACAGCGCCGACCTCGGCGGCAAGCTCGGCACCTCGAGCTTCGCGATGGGCATGCTCGACGAGGGCGCAGGCAGCCTCGGTTCCCTGGCGTTCGGCAACCGCGCCGAGTCGCTCGGCGCGAGTCTTGGTGCGGGCGCGTCGCTGGATGGCAGCAATGCCTATCTTTCGGCGCTGAAGGAAAACCTCGATCCGTCGCTCGCGCTCTACGCCGACATGCTGCGCAAGCCACGTTTCGAGCAAAAGGAAATCGACCGCATCAAGGCGACCTGGATCGCCGGCATCGCGCAGGAGAAGGCGCAGCCCAACGGCGCGGCGATGCGCGTGTTGCCACCGCTGCTGTACGGCGCCGGCCATCCTTACGCGATTCCGTTCAGCGGCAGCGGCACGGAAGCCTCGATCGCGTCGTTGACGCGCGACGACCTGGTTGCATTCCAAAAGGCATGGGTGCGTCCCGAGAACGCCACGCTGATCGTCGTCGGCGACACCACGCTCAAGGAGATCGTGCCGCTGCTCGACAGGCACCTGGGCGATTGGAAAGGCGAAGGCCCGGCGCCTGCGGTGCCTGCGGTGACCGTCGTGGCACGGCCGGCGAAGCCGCGCGTCTACCTGGTCGATCAGCCCGGTGCGGTGCAGGCCAACATCATCGCCGGCGAGGTGGTGCCGTCGACGAAAGATGCGGGCGCGACGAAGTTCGACATCGCCAATGCCGTGATCGGCGGTGATTTCACCTCGCGTCTCAACATGAACCTGCGCGAGGGCAAGCACTGGTCGTATGGCGTGCGCAGCAGCGCGGCCGGTGCGTTCGGTCAACGCCCGTGGATGGTTGCCGCGCCGGTGCAGATCGACAGGACCGCCGATGCGATCAAGGAAATGCAGCGCGAGATCAGCGACTACGCCAGCGGCAAAGTGCCGCCGACGCAGGCGGAAGTGGCGCGCATGCAGGCGATCCAGATCCGCGGCCTGCCGGGCTCGTTCGAGACCGCGACCGCGGTGCTCGGCACCATCGGCGGCATCGTCCGCTATGGCCGTCCGGACGACTACGTGTTCAGGCGCAAGGCCGAGATCGAAGGCCTGACGCCGGAACAGGTCAAGGTAGCCGCAGCCACCATCGACCCCGATGCGCTGACCTGGGTCGTGGTCGGCGACCTCAAGCAGATCGAGGCGCCGGTGCGGGCGTTGAACCTCGGCGAGGTGTATGTGGTCGATGCCGACGGCAAGGCTTCTGCTGCGGGCCCGACGGCCGCGGCGAAGAAGTAGCGGTGGTGGCGAGAACCTGACCGCGTCCTTCTCCCCGCAGGCGGGAGAGGGAACAGGCGATCCGCGTTCGCATCACGTTCCGCCGATGCCGGTCACTATGATCGACATCGCTTTATCGGCACAGGACTCCCCATGCGCACCCTCCCGCTCATCCTCTTCCTGATCCTCGCCCCGTCCGCCTGCACCTGGGTACACATGGCGCCCGGCGCGTCGTCCGTGAAGGTCGTGACCGGCCCGCCGGCCGGTTGCGAGAAGCGCGGCGAGGTCACGGTCTCGGTCAAGGACAGCGTGGCCTTCTACGACCGCAACGCCTTGCGCGTGCGCGAGGAACTCGAAACGCTGGCGCGCAACGAGGCGCCGGGCATCGGTGCCGACACGGTCGAGGCGCTCGGCCCTCCGG
>JACMKK010000144.1 GCA_014380115.1 Luteimonas sp.
AGCTCGCGGGCCTGGCGGCCGCGGTGGCGGCGGCGCTTGCCGGCGCCGGCTATTGGGCCTTGGTCATCCAGCAACTGGTGCAGGCGGTGGCGATCCTGGCGCTGATGGTGCTGTCGGGACGCTGGCTGCCTGGCCTGCCTCGACGCGATGTGGAGATGCGCGCGTTCATGCGGTTCGGCTGGAACCTGATGGCATCGCAACTGCTGGCTTACCTCAGCAACAACGTCGGCCAGATGATCATCGGCCAACGTCTCGGCGCCGCTCCGCTCGGCCTGTACAACCGTGCGTTCGCGCTGCTGATGATGCCGCTGACCCAGCTCAGCGCACCGGCGACCACGGTGGCGCTGCCGGTGCTGTCCCGACTGCAGGGCGAGCGCGAACGCTATGCGGCCTATCTGCTGCGCGGACAGGCCACGCTGATGCACTTCATCATCGCGGTGTTCGCGGTGGCCTGCGCCCTGGCGGATCCCTTGATCGTGCTCGTGCTGGGCGCGCAGTGGGCCGGGACGGTGCCGATCTTCCGGATGCTCGCGATCGCCGGCGTATTCCAGGCCGCTGCATACGCGGCGTACTGGGTGTTCCTGTCCAAGGGGCTGACGGCTGCGCAGCTGCGCTACGCGATCGTCAGCCGCACGCTGGTGATTGCCTGCATCGTGCTCGGCGCGCGCTGGGGCGTGATCGGCGTCGCCGCCGGCTATGGCCTCGGGCTGGCGCTGTCGTGGCCGCTCGTGCTGTGGTGGCTAGGGCGGATTTCGGACGCGCCGGTACGCGCGATGTTCGACAACGGGCTACGCGCGCTCGCGGCCTATGCACTATGCGGCGCGGTGTCGTGGGCCGCCTCCGTGCAAGCCGCAGAAGCCGCGCCGCTGCTGCGGGTGTTCGCCGGCATGGCGGCGGCGCTTCTCGCATTCGCCGTGTTGTGCGCGCTGTGGCCGGCGTTCCGGCGCGATGTCGCCGGCATCCTGCAGACCCGCACCTTGCTGCGCGCGGACAGGGCAGGTGCGTCATGACTTCGCTACCCAACACACGGGAACTCCCCATGCCCGCAACCCTCTCGTCGCGTGCAGCATCGGCGCACGCGCAGCCCGCGACGCCCATCCAGGACGGCGCTGCAGCAACGCGTTATTTGGTGCTGTCGGCGCACGACTACCGCACGCCGCGCCGCGCCAACATCCATTTCATCACCGACGAGCTGGCGCGACGCGGGCCGACGCGTTTCTTTTCGCTGCGCTACAGCGGGCTGTCGCGCTGGAACGGCGATATCCGTTACGCGCTGGATTCGCGGGCGAATGCGATCGAACGCCACCAAGGCGTCGAATGTTTCCTGTGGAAACCCGCGCTACATCCGTTCAATACGCGCCGTCCGTGGCTACGGCCGTTGGAGGATGCGATGTTCCGGCGCTACGCGCGGAAGCCGTCGCCGACGCTGCAGACATGGCTGCGGGAGGCCGACGTGGTGGTGTTCGAGAGCGGCGTCGCGGTGGTGTTCGTCGAACTGGCGCGCCGGTTGAATCCTTCGGCACGGCTGATCTACCGCGCCTCGGATGGCCTCGGCGCGATCGACACCGCCCGTTACGTCGAACGCACGCTCGCGCGCGTCGCCCCCGACCTGGACGCGATCGCGCTGGTCTCGCCGGCGATGGCGGACGACATCGCCAGTCGCGGCAACGTGTTCCATGTCGGCCACGGCATCGATCCCGACCTGGACCGCCACGCCGATCCTTCGCCTTATGCCGACGGCCTGCACGCGGTGTCGGTCGGCTCGATGCTGTTCGATCCGGCGCCGATCGCGATCGCCAGTCACGCCTTTCCGGACATCACCTTCCACGTGATCGGATCGGGGCAGGGGCGCTTGCCGGAGTACGGCGACAACGTCGTCGTGTACGGCGAGATGGCGCACGGCGACACGCTGCGCTACATCAAGCACGCCGCGTTCGGCATCGCGCCGTATGCCGGAGAGCGCATCCCGACCTATCTCGCCGACAGCTCGCTGAAGCTGCTGCAGTACGACTACTTCGCCTTGCCTGCGGTGTGCCCGGATGCGGTGGTCGGCGGCTATCGCTCGCGATTCGGTTATGCGCCCGGCGATGCCGACTCGATGGTCGCGGCGGTTCGCCGTGCGCTGCAGTCGCCGCGCGTTCGCCATCGGCGATGCCTGAGTTGGCCGCAGACCGTCGACCGCCTGCTGCAGCCGCAGGACTATCCGGAGACGCGCCTGTGAGCGCGACGGCAGCGCTGCTCGAGACCTGGATCGGGCGCGAACAGGCGCGTGCGCTGTACTGGTGGCGGCCGAAGAACGGCGCGCTCAACGTCGGTGACGAGCTGGCGCGGGTGATCGTGACGGCGATGCTGTCGCTGCGCGATCTCGAACTGCGCGACAAGCGCGACAGGCGGCATCGCCTGTTCGCGATCGGCTCGGTGCTGCACAACGCCGGCGATGGCGATGCCGTGTGGGGCAGCGGCATCAACGGCAAGATCCCCGAGCAGCGGCACCGCTTCAAGCAGCTCGACGTGCGCGCGGTGCGCGGCCCGCTGACGCGCCGGTTCCTGGCCGATCGTGGCATCCGCGTGCCCGCGGTCTACGGCGACCCGGCGTTGCTGATGCCGCTGTTCTACCGCAGGGAGTTGCTCGGTCCATCGCCACTGCGACCTTTCGTCGTCGTGCCGCACTTCAACGAGACGGCGGAAAAATACGTGCGTTATCGCGAGCATCTGGTGCTGCCGACCAGCGGCCCGGCTGCATTCGCGCGCGCGCTGCTCGGCGCGGAATGCGTGGTTTCCAGCTCCCTGCACGGTGTGATCCTCGCCGAGGCCTATGGCATTCCTGCGGTGTACCTGGACAGCGGCAACGGCGAACACCGCTTCAAGTACGACGACTACTACCAGGGCACCGGGCGTGCGCAATGGCATTCGGGCAGCACGGTCGAGGAATGCCTCGACCTTGGGGGCAACGCGCCGTTCGACCTGGGCGCGCTGCAGATCGCATTGATGCAGGCGTTTCCGTATGACCTCTGGGAATGACGGCCGCACGGACGCTGAAGCGTACGGTTCGCCGCGCGTGGATGCCTTCGCACGAGATCCGGCCGCGACCGGAGAGGATCCGCGTGCCGGCGAAGTCATGCCGATCGGCGGTTATCGCGTGCATTCGATTGCCAGTGAGACCCTGGCGCATCAGCTGCTCGCGGCCTGCAGCCGCCGCGAGAAGATTCAGCTTTTTTTCGCCAACACCAACTTCGTGGTGAAGTGCCGCCGGTTGCGGCCGCGGCTGCAGTCGTCGTCGGTGCGCGTGGTCAACGACGGCATCGGCATGGACCTGGCCGCGCTCTTGATCCATCGGCGCCGCTTCGCCGTGAACCTCAACGGCACCGACTTCGTTCCCGACTTGTGCCGGCGCAGTCCGCGGCCGCTGCGCTTCTTCCTGCTTGGCAGCGCGCCCGGCGTGGCGGAGCGCGCCGCGCGGCATCTGGTCGACGTGCTCGGCCAGCAGGTCGCGGGAACCTGTGACGGGTATGCGCAGTACGCCGAAGCCGGCGACGGGCTGGTGCAGCGCATCAACGACAGCGGCGCCGACGTCGTACTGGTTGCGTTCGGCAACCCACGGCAGGAGGCGTGGATCCTCGACCATCGCGCCGCGGTCTCGGCGCCGGTGATGCTCGGCGTGGGGGCCTTGCTCGACTTCCTGTCCGGCAACGCGAAGCGTGCGCCCGACTGGGTGCGTACCTGTCGCCTGGAGTGGTTCTACCGCCTGTCGCGCGAGCCGAAACGCCTGCTGCGGCGATACACGCTGGATCTGCTGCTGTTCTTCTGGATCTGCCTGCGGGCAGGGAAGCGGACAGAGATCTAGAAAAGCTTGTTTCGCTCGTCATCCCGGCTGGATCAGCCAGTCGGCTGCTGAGAGCCGCTGAGAGTGGCGAGCGCCCAGAATTTGTTCGGCTTGCATTAAACAACTGATTTAATTGGAGAAAATATTTCGCTTGCAATTTAATTAATTACCAAATTAAATATGAGACATGCATGATTCCGGCGAAAACCTGAAGCAACCGACTCCCAAACCGCCCAAGCGCCTGCCCGGTCGGCCGGTCAGCAGCGGCGCCGGCGCCCACGCAACGGATCTGCGTGGACGGCTGCTGGATGCAGCCATCACCTGTTTCGTGCGCAAGGGCATTGACGGCACGTCGCTGCGCGACATCGCCACCGAGGCCAACGTCACGCCGGCGCTGTTGCACTACTACTTCGGCGACAAGATGCAGCTGCAGCAAGCGGTGATCGATGAGCGGGTGATGCCGGTGTTCGCGGCACTGCGCGAACCATTGATGCGCATCGGCGACGACACCGCCGCGCTGGTGGCCGGTTTTGTGACCGGGATCGGCAGGATCGTCGCCGAGCATCCGTGGCTGCCGCCGCTGTGGGTGCGGGAGGTGCTATGCGAAGGCGGAGCGCTGCGTGATGTGTTGTTCAACCAGATCGGTCCGCAACTGCCGCAGATGATGGCCAGCCGCTTCGCCGAGGCGCAGCGGCGCGGGGAGATCAACCAGGATCTCGATCCGCGGCTGCTGATGGTCTCGCTGATCGGCCTGACGTTGTTTCCGGCTGCCGGCGCGCCGATCTGGCGGCGCTTGTTCGCCGCCGACGACCTCGACGCAAACGCGCTGCGCGACCACACCATCGCGCTCCTGGACCGCGGCATCGGAGTGGGTTGAGAGAGCACACATGAAAACAGTCCGTATCTACCGTCATCCAGGGTGTCCGCGTTGCGCGCGTTACGCGCGCTGGCACCATCGCCTCGACTGGCTCGACCGGTGCGAGGATTCCACAGAACCGCCCGCCACCGGCCCGGTGCGCAAAGGCAGGATCGTCATCCAGAATCTCCGCTCCGGCGCGTACTACCGTGATGCGGACGGCTTTGCCTTCCTGTTCCGGCAGATTCCCGCCTACTGGCCGCTGCTGCCGCTGGCATGGTGGCCGGCAGCGCGACAGCGCTTGAGGCAGGAACTCGATCAAGCTAGTCGGGCGTTGCCCGCGGGAGACATCCGATGAAGACGGCGCGGGTTGCTGGTCAGTGCTGCGTGATCGTCCTGACGCTGCTGCAGGCAGGCTGCGGCAACGATGCCCCACAGGCGCTGGGCACGCTGGAATACGACCGCGTCACATTGCCCGCGCCCGCGGCCGAGCGCATCGTCGCCATCGACGTGCGCGAAGGTCAGCAGGTCGAGGCCGGTGCGCCGCTGCTGACGCTGGAGCGTACGCGCGCGCAGGCACAGGCGCAGGCCACGCAGGCGGAGGCGCAGCGGCAACGCGAGTTGCTGGTGGAACTGGAAACCGGCGCTCACAGCGAGGACATCGACCAGGCGCGCGCCAACCTCGCTGCCGCCCAGGCGCAGGCGCGCGATGC
>JACMKK010000145.1 GCA_014380115.1 Luteimonas sp.
GCTGGCCCGCCATCCGCGCATCGACAGCCGCGTGATCGTATTCGACCTGGACGGCGAGCCCGATGCCCTGCTCGATCTCGATGCCGAGGAGATCGCAGACCGGCTGTACACGCCGACCGCGGATTTGCCTGAAGGCGAGACGCGCATCGCTCTCAAGGAAGTCCATCTCAACCGCTGCCCTGCGCTGATTTCCTGGGAACACCTGCGTGATCCCGACTTCGCCCGGCTCAGCATCGATGCGCCGACCGCCCTGCGCCGCGCGGCACGCCTGCGCGAGGCAGGGCCGGCCCTGGCTGAAAAGATCCGGCGCGTCTACGCCAGCGAGCGGGCCCGCGAGCCGGCCGACGTCGACGCTTCGCTCTACGACGGCTTCATCAGCGACGGCGACAAACGGCGCTGCAGCGAAGTGCGTGCGACCCCACCGGCATTACTGGCGACCCGCGACTTCGGCTTCCAGGATCCGCGCCTGGCCGAGCTGCTGTTCCGCTATCGCGCGCGCAACTGGCCAGAGACCTTGACGGCCGACGAACGCGATCGCTGGAACGCTTATCGCCGCCTGCGACTCGACTTGGACTCTGGGTGGTCGGAATCGACCTTCGCGCAATTCCGCGCCGAAATCGCCGCGCTGCGCATTGCGCGCATCGACGATGGCGCAGCCCAGCTCCTGCTCGACCAGCTCGCGACCTGGGGCAACAACATCGAAGCGAGCCTGCGCTGACCTCCCCCATGACGACCTATTTCACCGACAAGACCTTCAAGTTCCTGCGCAGCCTGGCGCGCAACAACAACCGCGAATGGTTCCACGCGCACAAGGGCGATTACGAGGGACACGTCCGCGAACCGTTCCAGTCGCTACTGACCGATCTGCAACCGGATCTGCATGCCGTCAGTATTCATTTTCGTTCCGAACCGAAGACTGTCGGCGGCTCCCTGTTCCGGATCCATCGCGACACGCGCTTCGCCAACGACAAATCGCCGTACAAAGGCTGGCAAGGCGCGCGGCTGTTCCATGAACGCAGCCGCGAACTGGACGCGCCGTCGTTCTACCTGCACCTGCAACCAGGCAACTGCTTCGTCGGCGCGGGTTTGTGGCATCCGCAGCCTGAAGCCCTGCGCCGCATCCGCCAGTTCATCTTCGACAATCCCGGCAGCTGGAAGGCGGCCGCGCATGCGCCGGCGTTCCGTCGCCGCTACGATCTCGACGACGAGGACAAGCTGGTGCGCAACCCGCGCGGATTTCCGCCGGACTTCGAGTGCATCGACGACCTGCGCCGTCGTAACTTCGTCGCCTTCCGCGACATCGACGATGGCGTGATCCTCGGCCCGAAGCTGCGGCAGACGCTGGCGAAGGATCTGCAGGCACTGGGCCCGTTCGTCGACTATCTCTGCGCTTCGCTTGACCTGGAGTTCTGACCGATGAGGCACGCCCCATGAAACGCTGGATCGTCCTGGCCGTCGCGCTGTTGCTCGCGCTCGGCGCCTATGTCGGCGCCGGCCCCTATCTCACGGTGCGTGCAATCCGTGAGGCGGTGAAAACGCAGGACGCGGCCGCGCTTTCCAGGCAGGTCGACTTCCCGGCCCTGCGCGCGAGCCTGAAACTGCAGCTCAACGACCGGCTGGTGCGCGAGGCCGGGCTGGACCTGCAGTCGAACCTGCTCGGCGCGCTGGGCCTGTCGCTTGCCGGCGGCCTGATCGGCGGCGCGGTCGACACGATGGTGACGCCGGTCGGCCTCGGCGCGCTGATGGAAGGGCGCAAGGTCTGGAAGCGCGTCGACGGCGGCCTGTCGTCGCCGGATACGGCCACTGGGCAGCCACCGGAACCCTTGCACGATGCAAGGTACCGCTATGAATCCCCGTCGCGTTTCACCGCGACGATCCAGGACGAATCCGGACGCCCGCTCGTGTTCATCATGACGCGCAACGGCCTGCGCTGGCGGCTCAGCGACATCCGCCTGCCTGCGGAGTGATCGCCCGATCCAGGCAACTGGATCTTTCCGATGGGCGGCAGCGATGTTTCACCCGTCGATAATCTTGGACGGAGCACCTTGACTCAGTTTCCTGACCCCCAAGGAGGCCCCGCCATGTCACGCATTGCACTGTTGACCCTCATCGCGCTGCTGCCCGCCGCGCAGGCGCAAGACCTGGACAAGCATCGCAACTATGACAGCCGCCATTTCCACGCCGTGCTCGTCGGCAGCAACGAAGTGCCCGCCGTGTCCACGGTCGCCCATGGCGGTTTTCGTGCG
Source organism: Luteimonas sp. (assembly GCA_014380115.1). GTDB lineage: Bacteria > Pseudomonadota > Gammaproteobacteria > Xanthomonadales > Xanthomonadaceae > Luteimonas. The sequence goes on from JACMKK010000145.1 coordinate 2,247, forward strand.
CGCCTGAATTCCAATGGCACCGCCCTGCACTACGTGTTGTCGTACACCGGACTGGAAGGCGATGTCACGCAGGCTCACATCCACTTCGGACAGCGGAGCGTTAACGGCGGCGTCGCTGTCTGGCTGTGCTCCAACCTCGCCAGTCCGCCCACGCCGGCTGGCGTGCAGGCCTGTCCCGCTCCGCCCGCGAATATCACCGGCACCATCATGGCGGCCGACGTCGTCGGTCCCGGTGTCCAGGGCATCGATCCCGGCGAGTTCGCCGAACTGGTCAAGGCACTGCGCAAGGGCGTGGCTTACGCCAATGTCCATAGCAGCAAGTTCCCGGGCGGCGAAGTGCGCAGTCAGTTGCGTCGTGGGTATTGAGGCGAGCGAGCGATACGCCTGAGGCATCGCTTGAGACGCCGACACCCCTCCCCAACCCTCCCCTCCATTCGGAGGGGAGGGAGTCAGGATGCTGCGAATCCTGAGGACCGCGGGACCGTAACGGACGTCAGTCGGCGTTCGCAATCCCGTGCGGCACATGCCCTGCAGCGACATGTAAGCGCGCCGAGTCGATGTTGTGCTGGGTATCGTCGAAGAAGATGTCGGCGCCGAAGGCATCGAGGAACGGGCCTTTGGCGCGTCCACCGAGGAACAGCGCCTCGTCCAGGCGCACGTCCCAGTCGCGCAGCGTGCGGATGACGCGTTCGTGCGCGGGCGCCGAGCGTGCCGTCACCAGCGCCGTGCGGATCGGCGAGGTCTCGTCGGCCGGATACGCCGCCTGCAGGCGATGCAGGGCATCGAGGAAGCCGCGGAACGGCCCGCCGGACAGCGGCTCGTGCGCGCGCTCGCGCTCGTGCCGCGAGAACGCCTCGAGCCCGGCTTCGCGCGACATGCGCTCGCCTTCGTCGCCGAAGATCACCGCGTCGCCGTCGAAGGCGATGCGCAGCTGGTCGTGGCGGTGCGCGGGCGCCTTGGCGGGGAGGATCGTGGCGGCGGCGACGCCGTGTTCCAGCGCACGGCGCACCGATTCTGGATTGGCCGAGAGGAACAGCTGCGCGCCGAATGGCTTGACGTAAGGCCAGGTCGGCGCGCCGGACGTGAAGGTCGCACGGGTGATACCGAGGCCGTGGTGCTGGATCGAATTGAACACGCGCAGGCCGGTATCGGCGGAATTGCGCGACAACAGGATGACTTCGACACGCGGTGCGTCGGCCGGCGCGCCCTCGTTCAGCGCCAGTAGCTTGCGCACCAGCGGGAAGGCGATGCCCGGCGCCAGCACGTCGTCCTCGCGGCTGCGCTGGAACGACGAATAGGCCTGCACGCCTTCGCGCTCGAACAGCGTATGGCCGTCCTCGAGATCGAACAGCGCGCGCGAGGTGATCGCGACGGTCAGCGGTTGCGGGGTTTCCACGGTCTGCATGGGTGCAGTATGCGACGAGCCTGTCTCGCGATACGAGACCAATACACCGGTCCCGGCGGAACTGTCCGATCCGTCAGACGACGAACTGCTCGCTGAGGATGCGCTCTTCGAGGTTGTGCTCGGGATCGAACAGCAGGGTGACGGTGTGGTCGCGCGACTCGCGGATCGTGACTTCGACGACGTCGCGCACCTCGTGCGAATCGGCGGTGGCGCTGACCGGCCGCTTGTAGGGATCGAGCACGCGGAAGCGCACCTCGGTATCGGCCTTGAGCAAGGCGCCGCGCCAGCGGCGCGGGCGAAAGGCGGCGATCGGCGTCAGCGCGATCACGCTGGAACCGAGCGGCAGGATCGGTCCGTGCGCGGAAAAGTTGTAGGCCGTGCTGCCGGCGGGTGTCGCCAGCATCACGCCGTCGCAGATCAACTCATCGAGTCGGGTCTGGCCGTTGAGGTCGATGCTCAGGTGCGCGGCCTGCCGCGTCTGCCGCAGCAGCGAGACCTCGTTGTAGGCGAGCGAACCGACGCTGGCACCGGATTCGGTCTGCACGACCATTTCCAGCGGCCGCAGCACCGCGGGCTCGGCAGCCGCGATGCGTTCGAGCAGATCGTCGCCGGATTGCGAAGCGGCATCGACTTCGCGGAAATGATTCATCAGAAACCCGACCGTGCCCAGTTTCATGCCGTAGACCGGCTTGCCGAGGCCGCCGTGGCGGTGCAGTGTCTGCAACATGAAGCCATCGCCGCCGAGCGCGCAGAGCACATCGGCATCTTCCGGTGCATGGTGACCGTAGCGTGCGGTCAATGCTGCCAATGCCGCCTGTGCGTCGTCGGAGTGGCTGGCGAGGAAGGCGATGCGTGGCGTCTGGGTCATCGGTGGATTCCCTGCGGCTGTGTTCCAGCTTAACGCAGACGTGGCGCCAAGGCTTTGGTGCGCGTTCCCGTGCCTGAAGCTGTCGCCCCCTTTGAAAAAGGGGGCAGGCGCATGCGCAGCATGCGACGGGGGATTTGCTCTTGATCTTGCTCTGCCGTTGCCAAACCGGCTCGCGACGCAAGCAAGGTCAAGAGCAAATCCCCCGCGCGACGCGGCGCGCTGCCCCCTTTTTTTTAAAGGGGGGAGACACGAAGCGTCAGCCGCGCGATGCCAGCTGCGACAAGCGCTGCACCGCGACCGATGCGGTCGGATAGTCCAGCGTCTTCTGCGCGGCCAACTCGTTGAGCATCGCCAGGGTGAAGCGCAAGGACGCATCGTCGCGCTCGAGCCAGTGCTTCACCTTCTCGTCGGCGTTGCTCCCCGGCATCGACAGCACCTGTCCGACCAGCGCGCGCTGCTGCGTGGCGAGCTCATCGCGCAACACGCCGCGGGCCACGGCATGCCAGCGGCCGTCCACTACCAGACCGTCGATCTGTTCCACCAGCCACGGCAGGCGCAAGGCCTCGCCGAGGCGGAAATGCACCTTGGCGACGTCGACCGGCTTGAGCTTGCGCTCGCGTGCCAGCTCGATGATGTCGGAGCACGGCTCGAGGTACGGCAGCGCCGCGAGTTGTCCGCCGAGATCGGCCGGCACACCCTTGGCGGCCCAATCCTGCAGGCTCGCCACGTAGGCGGGGCGCTGCGAGTCCGGCAGGATGGCTTCGCCTGCGCGGATGTTCCTGTAGCCGTCGTGGTAGCGCGCGACCGCGGTGGCGATGTCGGGAATCGCGCCGGGACGCGACAGCAGCCAGCGCGTGAACGAGCGCTGCAACGACCAGATCACCTGCAAGGCGTCGATCTGCACCGACTCGGCGACCTTGCCGTCGAGCGCGTCGATCTGCGTCCACAGCGCGCGCGCTTCGAGGGCTTCGCGGGTGATGGTGAAGGCCTTGGCGACCTCGCCCGGGGTGCGGCCGCTGTCTTCCTGCATGCGCAGCAAGAAGGTAGCACCCATGCGGTTGATGGTGGAGTTGGTGACCGCAGTGGCGATGATCTCGCGCTTCAGGCGATGGTTCTCCATCGACTTGGCGTACTTGTCCTGCAGCGGCTCGGGGAAGTAGCGCACCAGTTCCTTCGACAGGTAGGTGTCTTCGGGCACATCGGATTCGAGCAGCTGCTGGAACAGCACCAGCTTCGAATACGACAGCAGCACCGACAACTCCGGTCGCGTCAGGCCGAGGCCGCGCGCCTTGCGCTCGGCGATCTCGGCGTCGGAGGGCAGGAACTCGATCTGCCGGTCGAGCAGGCCCTGCGATTCCAGCGTGCGGATGAAATGCTGCTTCGAGCCCAGGCGGGTCAGGCTCATCCGCTCCATCAGGCTGATCGCCTGGTTCTGGCGGTAGTTGTCGTTGAGCACGAGCGCGGCGACCTCATCGGTCATCGCCGCCAGCAGCTTGTTGCGCGCCTCTAGTGTTAGCTTCTTCTTCTGCACCTCGCCGGTGAGCAGGATCTTGATGTTGACCTCGTGGTCCGAGGTGTCGACACCGGCGGAGTTGTCGATGAAATCCGTGTTGAGCAGCACGCCGGCCGACATCGCAGCTTCGATGCGACCACGTTGAGTGAGGCCGAGGTTGCCGCCCTCGCCCACCACCTTGCAGCGCAGCTGGTTGCCATCGACGCGCAAGGCGTTGTTGGCGCGATCGCCGACATCGGACTGCGCCTCCGTGCTGGCCTTGACGTAAGTGCCGATGCCGCCGTTCCAGAGCAGGTCGACCGGCGCCTTCAGAATCGCATTCATGAGTTCGTTCGGGCTGAGCGCGGTGACGCCGGCCTCGATGCCGATCGCGGCGCGCGTTTCCGCCGACACCGGGATCGACTTGGCGCTGCGCGGGTAGATGCCGCCGCCCTTGCTGATCAGGGTCTTGTTGTAGTCTTCCCAGCTCGAGCGCGGCAGCTTGAACATGCGCGCGCGTTCCTTGAACGAGACCGCGGCATCCGGATTCGGGTCGAGGAAGATGTGGCGATGGTCGAACGCCGCCAGCAAGCGGATGTGCTTCGACAGCAGCATGCCGTTGCCGAACACGTCGCCGGACATGTCGCCGACGCCGACCACGGTGAAATCCTGCTTCTGGCAGTCGCGGCCCATGGCGCGGAAATGGCGCTTGACCGACTCCCATGCGCCCTTGGCGGTGATGCCCATCCCCTTGTGGTCGTAACCGACCGAACCGCCCGACGCGAACGCATCGTCGAGCCAGTAGCCATGTTCGCGGGCGATGCCGTTGGCGATGTCGGAGAACGTGGCGGTGCCCTTGTCGGCGGCGACGACGAGGTACGGGTCGTCCTGATCATGGCGAACGACGTCGCGCGGTGGCACGACCTTGCCGCCGACCAGGTTGTCGGTGATGTCGAGCAGGCCGTTGATGAACATCTTGTAGCAGGCGATGCCTTCGGCCAATTGCGCGTCGCGATCGCCGCCGGGCGGTGGCCGCTTCACGAAGAAACCGCCCTTCGAGCCGACCGGCACGATCACCGTGTTCTTGACCATCTGCGCCTTGACCAAGCCCAGCACTTCGGTGCGGAAATCCTCGCGCCGGTCCGACCAGCGCAGGCCGCCGCGCGCGACCGGGCCGAAGCGCAGGTGCACGCCTTCCACGCGCGGGCTGTAGACGAAAATCTCGCGATACGGCCGCGGCTTCGGCAGGTCCGGCACCTTCGCCGAATCGAACTTGAAGCCGATGTAGTCCTTCGGCTTGCCGTCCTGCGTGGTCTGGTAGTAACCGGTGCGCAGCGTCGCGTCGATCGTATTGATGAAGCTGCGCAGGATGCGGTCCTCGTCGAGGCTGGCGACGCGGTCGAGCAGGCTCTTGAGCACGCTGCGGGTGATGTCGTACTGGCTGTTACGGCCTTGGTTGCGCGCCTCGATCACCGGCTGCAGCGCGGCGATGGTCGCGGCATCGCCACCGGCCAGCGCCTGAAGTTGCCGCGTGAATTTGTCGATGCCGGCCCTGATCTGCGCCTTGCTCTCACTGCCGGTGGACGGGTCGAAACGCGCCTCAAACAGTTCGACCAGCAGGCGCACGAGCAACGGATAGCGCGCGAACGTGCCTTCTACGTAGCTTTGCGAGAAAGGCACGCCGACCTGCAGTAGGTATTTCGCATAGCCGCGCAACATCGCGACCTGGCGCCAGGTCAGGCCGGCGGCGAGGATCAGGCGGTTGAAGCCGTCGTTCTCGGCACCTCCGCGCCATAGCTGTGCGAAGGCATCTTCGAACTCGGCGTCGAGCTCCGTCACGTCGAGATCGGCCTGCGCGGCCTCGACCTCGAAATCCTGGATATACACCGGCATGCCGGTACCGTCCGCCGCGGGAATCTGGATCCGGTGGGGATGCTCGGAGATCACGCGCAGCCCCATGTTCTCCATCATCGGCAACACGTCCGAGAGCGGAATGTCGCTGTGCTGGCGGTACAGCTTGAAGCGCAGGCCGCCTTCGCCCGGCGCGGTGTATGCGCTGCGATACAGGCTCAGGCGCAGGTCGTCAGGCGTCGCGAGCCCGGCAAGGTGCTCGACGTCGGACGCCGCGATCGCCGGCGTGACCTGTTCGATGTAGGCGGCCGACAAGGCACGACCATAACGGTTCGCCAGTGCGAGGCCCTGTTGTTCGCCGTTGCGCAGGATCAGCTGCTCGCGCAGTTCGTCATGCCAGTTGCGCACGATCTTGGCGAGTTCGGCCTCGAGCGTGGCCTGGTCCACGTCGAACTTCTCGCCGGCGCGCGGGCGCGCGATCATGTGCAGCTGTGCCAGCGGCGATTCGCCGACCAGCACGTTGGTGTCGACGCGGTCGGCGCGCAGCGCCTGCTTGAGCATGCCTTCGATGCGCAGGCGCACGTCGGTGTTGAAGCGATCGCGCGGGATGTAGACCAGCACCGAATAGAAGCGGCCGTAGCGGTCGCGGCGCACGAACAGCTTGCTGCGCACGCGCTCCTGCAGGCCGAGGATGCCGGTGGCGACGCGGAACAGCTCGTCCTCGGTCGACTGGAACAGCTCGTCGCGCGGCAGCGTTTCCAGGATGTGCTTGAGCGCCTTGCCGCTGTGACTGTTGGGCCGGAGCCCCGACTCGCGCATCACGTATTCATAGCGCTCGCGCACCAGCGGGATGTCCCAGGGGCGGCGGTTGTAGGCAGCCGAGGTATACAAGCCGAGGAAGCGTTGTTCGACGACCGGTTGGCCCTGGGCGTCGAACGCCAGTACGCCGATGTAGTCCATGTAGCCCGGACGATGCACGGTGGCGCGGGCGTTGGTCTTGGTCAGGATCAGCGCGTCGACCGAGCCCGATTGCGGCATGTAATGCGCGGCCAGCGACTTCAGCTGGCGTGGCTTGCCGATCTCCTTGCCGCGCAGCAGGCCGAGGCCGGTCGCGTCCACCGCACAGAGGGTCTCCTCGGCACCCTTCTTCTTGACCACGTATTCGCGGTAACCGAAGAAGGTGAAGTGGTCATTGGCGGCCCAGCGAAGGAACTCCTGCGCCTCCTTGCGGCCGGCATCGGACACCGGCATGCGCCGTTGCGTGGTCTCGTCGGCGACCTGGATCATCTTCTGCCGCATCGCGTCCCAGTCGGCGACGATCGCACGCACGTCGACGAGCACGGCGCGAATGCGCGCCTCGATCGCGTCGCTGTCATCGGCCGACTGCCGGTCGATCTCCAGGTGCATCAGCGATTCCGGCGAGCCATCGCCGACGCCGGTCAGCTTGCCGCCCTTATCGCGCGCGATCTGCACCACCGGATGCCCCAGCACGTGCACGCCGATGCCCTGCTCGGCCAGCGCCATGGTCACCGAGTCGACCAGGAACGGCATGTCGTCGTTGACGATCTGCAGCACGGTGTGCGGCGATTCCCAGCCGTGATCCTTGCGGTTGGGATTGAACAGGCGGATGTTGGCGGCGCCCGGCTTGCGGCTGCGCGCGAAGTCCAGGAAATCGTTGGCTAGCGCCGCCCAACCATCGGCGCTGTGCAGCGGCAGCTCGTCCTCGGTCATGCGTCGGTAGAACGCGCCGGCGAAGGCGCTGGCATCGTCCTGGCGCGCCTTGCCGGCGCGCTTGCGGATGGCCTGGAAGATGGGTTGGAGCAAAACGGTCTCGACACGTTTCGTCTTGCGACGCGCGGCAGCGGGGTTCGGGCTCATCGATGTCGTTCCGTGCTAGGTGCGGGCGGTGAAAAACCGGCTCAGCGCAGGCCGGTTTCGTGGCGGGCAATGACCAGGCGCTGGATCTCGCTGGTGCCCTCGTAGATTTCAGTGATCTTGGCGTCGCGGAAGTAACGCTCGAGAGGCATTTCCTTGGAATAGCCCATGCCGCCATGGATCTGCACCGCCTGGTGCGTGATCCACATCGCTGCTTCCGAGGCGGTCAGCTTGGCGACCGCGGCCTCGGTGGTGAAACGCTGGCCCTGCCCTTTCAGCCAGGCCGCGCGCAGGGTGAGCAGCAGCGCCGCGTCGAGCTTGCACTTCATGTCGGCGATCTTGGCCTGCGTCATCTGGAACGCACCGATCGGCTGGCCGAAGGCCTTGCGCTCGCGCACGTAGGCCAGCGTGGCCTCGTAGGCCGCACGCGCCAGGCCGATCGCCTGCGAGGCGATGCCGATACGGCCGGCATCGAGCACGCCCATCGCGATCTTGAAGCCGTGGCCTTCGTCGCCGAGGACCTCATCCGTTTGCACCACGTAATCCGTGAACTCGATTTCGCAGGTGGCCGAAGCGCGGATGCCGAGCTTGGGCTCGGTCTTGCCACGGAAGAACCCGTCGCGCGTGCCGTCGACCAGGAACGCGGTGATGCCGCGCGCGCCCTTGTCCGGATCGGTCATCGCGAACAACACGAAGTACTTGGCGACGGGACCGGACGTGATCCAGCTCTTCTTGCCGTTGATGACGAACGTGCCGTCGGCTTGCTTCACGGCGCGGCATTTCATGGCGGTGGCATCGGAGCCGGACTGCGGCTCGGTCAATGCGAAGGCGCCGATTTCGGCGCCCTCGGCGATCGCGCGCACGTACTTCTGCTTCTGCGCCTCGCTGCCGTGGGTCAGGATGCCGTTGCAGAACAGCGAGTTGTTGACCGACATGATCGTCGAATGCGCAGCGTCGCCGGCGGCGATCTCGACCATGGCCAGCACGTAGGCGACCGGATCCATGCCGGCGCCGCCGTATTCGGCCGGCACCTCGATGCCCATCAGCCCGTTCTCGCCGAGGAGGCGGATGTTGTCGAGCGGGAATTCGCCGGTCTTGTCGAAGTGTTCGGCGCTGGGCGCGATTATTTCCTGGGCGATGCGGCGCGCCACGTCCTGGATCATCAACTGCTCTTCGGTGTAGCGGAAATCCACGTTGCGCACCCTTGGCTTCGACCTAGAAGCGAAATTGTAGCCGGCGACCATGGATAACCCCACCTCCATCGTTGCCGGAGAGGTCCCTGGCCGCGATTGGTTTCGCAGGTGAGCTTCATCGCGGTACCTCTGTCGCAGCGGATGCGCGCTGACTTGACCGGGAACGCGCGCCGGGGGACACTTATCTTTATATCGCGATAGGAAGATATCCGTGGATCTCGAGGGCTGGTCGGCACGACTGAAGGTATTGGCGGACGCCACGCGCGTACGGCTGCTGGCGCTGCTCGAGCGCGAGGAGCTGACCGTCGCGGAACTGTCATCGATCACGCGCCTCGCGCAGCCGCGCGTGTCGACGCATCTCGCGCGCCTCAAGGAGGCCGGTCTGGTGCGCGATCGTCGCGCCGGCGTGTCGGCTTACTACCGTTTCGAAGAAGCCACGCTCGATCCTGCCCAGCGTGCGCTGTGGCATGCCTTGAGCGCCGGCAGCGACGACCCGCTGCTGCGCCAGGACGCCGAGCGCGTGCCCGCAGTGCTGGCGACGCGCGCGGCAGACCAGAACTGGGCCGATTCCGTCGCCGGCGACATGGAGCGTCATTACTCTCCAGGACGCACCTGGGAAGCCCTGGCGCGCTCGGCGCTGCCGCTGCTGCAGCCCGGCGACGTGCTCGATATCGCCTCGGGCGACGGCGTGCTTGCGGAATTGCTGGCGCCGCATGCGCATCGCTATGTCTGCGTCGACACCAGCGCGCGAGTGGTTGCAGCGGCTACCGAACGCCTGCGCCGCTTCCGCAACGTCGAGGTGCGCGAAGGCGACATGCATGCCCTGCCCTTCGACGACGGCAGCTTCGACCTGGTCGTGCTGATGCATGCGCTCACCTATGCCAGCAAGCCTGCGCAGGCGGTGGCCGAGGCCGCACGCGTGCTCAAGCGCGGCGGACGATTGTTGCTGTCGAGCCTGGCGCGCCATGAGCACCGCGCCGCGGTCGAGGCCTACGGGCACGCCAACCTCGGCTTCGCCGACAAGGAACTGCGCAAGTTCGCCGAGAAAGCGGGATTGACGCTGCTCAATTGCGAGACGGTGACGCGCGAGAAGCGTCCGCCGCATTTCGAAGTCATTTCGCTGATCGCGAAGAAGCCGTGAGTTCCGGAGCAAGCACGATGAAGCAACTGCCCTGGCTGCATCCGCAGCGCGTCGCCAGCCTGCTGGCCGCACTGGACGAGCGCATCCTCATCATCGACGGCGCCATGGGCACCATGATCCAGCGCCATCGCCTCGAGGAAGCCGACTATCGCGGCACGCGCTTCGTCGACGGTTTCGACGCCAGCCACGTCCACGGCGACCAGTGCGGGCACGACCTCAAGGGCAACAACGACCTGCTGCTGCTGAGCAAGCCGGAGGTCATCGCCGGCGTGCACGACGAATACCTGGAAGCCGGCGCCGACCTGATCGAGACCAATACCTTCAACGCCACGTCGATCAGCCAGGCCGACTACCACCTCGAGCACCTGGTCTACGAATTGAACAAGGAAGGCGCACGCGTGGCGCGCGCCAGTTGCGATGCGGCCGAGGCGCGCACGCCGGACAAGCCGCGCTTCGTCATCGGCGTGCTCGGGCCGACCAGCCGCACGGCGTCGATCAGCCCCGACGTGAACGACCCGGGCTACCGCAATACCAGCTTCGATGAACTGCGCGGGACCTATCGCGAGGCCGTGGAGGGCTTGATCGACGGCGGCGCCGACACGCTGATGGTCGAGACCATCTTCGACACGCTCAACGCCAAGGCCGCGCTGTTCGCGATCGAGGAAGTGTTCGACGCGCGCGGCGGCAGGCTGCCGGTGATGATCTCGGGCACGATCACCGACGCGTCGGGACGCACGCTGTCGGGGCAGACGGCGGAGGCTTTCTACACATCGATCTCGCACGGGCATCCGCTCTCGGTCGGCCTGAACTGCGCGCTCGGCGCCAAGGACCTGCGCCCGCACGTGGAAACGCTGGCCGGCATCGCCGGCGGCTATGTCAGCGCGCATCCGAACGCCGGCCTGCCGAACGCGTTCGGCGAATACGACGAGACGCCGGAGGAGATGGCCGCGACGCTGAAGGAATTCGCCGAGTCCGGCCTGCTGAACCTGGTCGGTGGTTGCTGCGGCACGACGCCGGAGCACATCCGCGCGATTGCCGAGGCCGTGCACGGGTTGGCGCCGCGCAAGCTTCCCAATTTGTTGGAGCAAGCTGCATGACGCGTCAGTTGCGAAGATCAGCCCCCTCCCCTGCGAATGCAGGGGAGGGTTGGGGAGGGGTTGCTGGGTATCCCGCGATCCGACCGCACCCCCTCCCAACCTCCCCCTGCCTTCGCAGGGGGAGGAGCTAAAAGCATGAGCAACCCCCGCTACACCCGCCTCTCCGGCCTCGAGCCGCTCGTCATCACGCCCGAACTCCTGTTCGTCAACGTCGGCGAGCGCACCAACGTCACCGGCAGCGCGCAATTCAAGAAACTGATCAAGGACGACCGCTACGAGGAAGCCGTCGAGGTCGCCCGGCAACAGGTCGCCAGCGGCGCGCAGATCCTCGACGTCAACATGGACGAGGGCATGATCGATTCGGAAAAGGCGATGACGCGCTACCTGACGCTGATCGCCTCCGAACCGGACATCGCGCGCATCCCGGTGATGGTCGATTCCTCGAAGTGGAGCGTCATCGAAGCCGGCCTGAAGTGCATCCAGGGCAAGGGTGTCGTGAACTCGATCTCGCTCAAGGAAGGCGAGGACGCGTTCATCCAGCACGCACGCAAGGTCATGCGCTACGGCGCCGCCACGGTGGTGATGGCGTTCGACGAAGATGGCCAGGCCGACACCTGCGCGCGCAAGGTCGAGATCTGTACGCGCGCGTATCGCATCCTCACCGAGCAGGTCGGTTTCCCGCCCGAAGACATCATCTTCGACCCGAACATCTTCGCAGTCGCCACGGGCATCGAGGATCACGACAACTACGCCGTCGATTTCATCGAGGCGACGCGCATCATCAAGCAGACTTTGCCGCACTGCCATGTCTCCGGCGGTGTGTCGAACGTGTCGTTCTCGTTTCGCGGCAATGAGCCCGTGCGGCAGGCGATCCATTCGGTGTTCCTGTTCCATGCGATCAAGGCCGGCATGGACATGGGCATCGTCAACGCCGGTGCCATGCCGATCTACGACGACCTCGATCCGGAACTGCGCGAGCGCGTCGAGGACGTGATCCTCAACCGCCGCAAGGATTCGACCGAACGTCTGCTGGAACTGGCCGAGCGCTACAAAGGCAAGAAAGGCCAGTCGCAGGTCGAGGACCTCGCCTGGCGCGACAAGCCCGTGCATGCGCGCCTGAGCCATGCCCTCGTGCACGGCATCGACCAGTATGTGGAAACCGACACCGAGGAAGCGCGCGCGCTGTCGACGCGGCCGTTGGATGTCATCGAAGGCCCGCTGATGGACGGCATGAACGTGGTCGGTGACCTGTTCGGCGCCGGCAAGATGTTCCTGCCGCAGGTGGTGAAATCCGCACGCGTGATGAAGAAGGCCGTCGCCTACCTGCTGCCCTTCATCGAAGCGGAGAAGCTGCGCACCGGCGACGTCGGCAAGAACAACGGCAAGATCATCATGGCCACGGTCAAGGGTGACGTGCACGACATCGGCAAGAACATCGTCGGCGTGGTGCTGGCCTGCAACAACTTCGAAGTGGTGGACCTCGGCGTGATGGTGCCGACGCAGGTGATCATCGACCGGGCCAAGGCGGAGAACGCCGACCTGGTCGGGCTTTCCGGGCTAATCACGCCATCGCTCGAGGAAATGAGCCACGTGGCGCGCGAGATGCAGCGCCAGGGCATGACCATGCCCTTGATGATCGGCGGTGCGACCACGTCGCGCGCGCACACGGCGCTGAAGATCGACCCGCATTACAAGTCCCCGACCGTGTGGGTCAAGGACGCCTCGCGTGCCGTGGGCGTCGCGCAGTCGCTGATCTCGAAGGAACTGCGCGCGAATTTCGTCGCCGCCAACGACTCCGACTATGCCGAGATCCGCGAACGCCATCGCAATCGCGGCGACGCCAAGCGGCTGGTGCCGCTGGAAAAGGCGCGCGCGCAGCGGTTCGATGGCGGTTGGGATGCCTACACGCCGCCGGCGCCGCGAAAACCTGGCATCACCGCCTTCGACGACTACCCGTTGCCGGAGCTCGTCGAACTGATCGACTGGACGCCGTTCTTCCAGGCCTGGGAGCTGGCCGGCAAGTATCCCGCCATCCTCACCGACGCTGTCGTCGGCAAGCAGGCCACGGAGCTGTTCCGCGATGCGCGGCAGATGCTCAACCGTATCGTGGCGGAAAAATGGCTGACGGCGAAGGCAGTGTTCGGCTTGTGGCCCGCAAACAGCGTCGGCGACGACGTCGTGCTGGAGACGGGAAATGGCGCGGCCACCCTGCACTTCCTGCGCCAGCAGGTCGACAAGCCGGTCGAGCGTCCCGATTTCTGCCTCGCCGACTTCATCGCGCCGAAGGCGAGCGGGAAACAGGATTGGATCGGCGCGTTCGCCGTCACCGCGGGCATCGGCATCGAACCGCACGTCGCGCGTTTCGAAGCCGACCACGACGACTACAACGCGATCCTGCTCAAAGCCCTCGCCGACCGCCTGGCCGAGGCACTCGCCGAACGCCTGCACCAGCGCGTGCGCAAGGAGTTCTGGGGTTACGTGCCGGACGAATCGCTCGCCAACGAGGCGCTGGTCGCCGAGCAATACCGCGGTATCCGCCCCGCTCCCGGCTATCCGGCCTGTCCGGAGCACAGCGAGAAAGGCACCTTGTTCGCCCTGCTCGACGCCGGCACGAACGCGAGCATGACGCTGACCGAAAGTTTCGCCATGCTGCCGACGGCCGCGGTATCGGGCTATTACTTCAGCCATCCGCAGAGCCAGTATTTCGTCGTCGGCCGCGTCTCGAAGGAACAGGCCGCCGACTATGCCGCGCGTAAGGGCGTCAGCCTGATCCAGGCCGAACGCTGGCTGGCATCGAACCTCGATTACGATCCGGAATAGTCCGCAGGAATGTCCGTTAGACGCGGTGCGTGTCGCCGGTACGTAGCGCGTCCGACAACGTGTCTTGTCATTTGTAAGTGAACAACGTGGTGCCGAAGGCGCACTCCTACCAGACCAAGTCGTCGGGCACCTGGTACTGGGGATCGGCGTACGGATCGTCGCCCGCCGGCGCATCCGGATCGACTTTCAAGGCGATCGCCGCCGGGAAGATCGTTTCCGCCTCGGCCAGCACCGCCGATGGCAACAATAGGTAACGCCCATCGAGCTGCGCTACGCCCAGTTCGCCGCTATTGAGCGCCTTGAGCTGTGCTTCGGTGACGTAGACGCGCTTGATCTTGCCGCCGTAGTCGAAGTGGCGCGCGATGTCGGCATTCGGATCGTTGAGCGCCTTGTCCTTGACGAATTCGGCGAACTTCGCCTTGGCTTCGCGACGCAGGCGCGCGGCTTCCTGCTTGTCGCGTTCGGCGTCGATGCGTTCCTGTTTTTCCTTCTGCGCGCGGATCGCATAGGCCTTGGCGAGGTCGATGTCTTCCTGCGAACGCGGCCTGCCGGCATGGCGGGCCGACCCATGCGGCTTACCGGCCTGGTGCCGGATGTCGGCGGGTTTGCGCTGTTCCGGCCTGGCGCCTTGCGGCTTTCCCGGATGCGCCTTGCGCTGCGGCGCCGCCGCATCCTTCGCAGCAGGGCGTGCAGGTTTTTCGGGCTTCGGAGCCGGCTTGAAGCCCAGCCCGAGCAACTGGTCGCGAAGAGTGTCGGACATGGCGGCGTCAGTAATGCGGCGGTGGCGGTTCGCTCGACGGATCGGCGAAGAACTCACCACGGGATTGCTTGAGGTCGTCGATCGCGCGGCGCAGGAGGTCGGCGTTGCGCGCGGTTTCCGAACGCGACGCAGCCAGCGCATCGCTGAGTTCGGCGAGCGCGTGCTCCTGGAAGGCCAGGCGCGATTCCAGTTCGATCAGGCGCTGTTCGAGATCGGGCGTAGCCATCGTCTTCAATGCATGCCCGGTCAAAGTTCGATCGAGCGGCCGCGGCCGATGCCGTAGTACGCGAGGCCGGCTGCTTCGACTTCGGGCGGCTCGTACAGGTTGCGGCCGTCGAACACGGCGGCGTCGCGCAGGCTGGCCTGCAGCCGGACGAAATCAGGACTGCGGAACTGCTTCCATTCCGTCACCACCACCAGCGCGTCGGCACCGCGCACGGCATCGACGGCACTGTCGCAGAGCACCAGGTCGTCGCGCTCGCCGAAGACGCGCTGCGCCTCGTGCCGCGCTTCCGGGTCATAGGCGCGCACGCGGGCGCCGGCGTCCCATAGCTGCTGCAGCAGGCGGCGGCTGGAAGCCTCGCGCATGTCGTCGGTATTCGGCTTGAAGGCCAGTCCCCACACGGCAAAGGTCTTGCCACGCAATGCATCTGCGCCGCCGTAATGGCGCACGATCAATTCGTACAGATGGCCTTTTTGCCTGTCGTTGACGGTCTCGACCGCATCCAGCAGCGTCGCCTCGTAGCCATGCTGGTGCGCGGTGCGCGCCAGGGCCTGCACATCCTTCGGAAAGCACGAGCCGCCATAACCCGCGCCCGGGTAGATGAAGTGCCAGCCGATGCGCGGGTCCGAACCGATGCCGTGCCGCACCATCTCGATGTCGGCACCGACCCGTTCGGCGATGTTGGCGATCTCGTTCATGAAGCTGATCTTGGTCGCGAGCATCGCGTTGGCCGCGTACTTGGTCAGCTCCGCCGAACGCACGTCCATCACCACCATGCGGTCGTGGTTGCGGTTGAAGGGCGCGTACAGGCGCTTGAGCTTGTCGATGGCGATCGGGTTGTCGGCGCCGATGACGATGCGGTCCGGCCGCATGCAGTCCTCGACCGCGGCGCCCTCCTTCAGGAACTCGGGATTGGAGACCACGTCGAAGGCGACGTCCTTGCCGCGCGCCGACAAGGCGCTGGCGATCGCGTTGCGGACCTTGTCGGCGGTGCCGACGGGCACGGTCGACTTGTCGACGACGACGGCCGGACGCTCGAGATGCTTGCCGATCGTCTTCGCCACTGCCAGCACGTACTGCAGGTCGGCACTGCCATCCTCGTCGGGCGGCGTGCCGACGGCGATGAAGATCACATCGCAGCTGGTCATGGCGGCGGCAGCGTCGGTGGTGAAGTGCAGGCGGTCGGCGGCATGGTTGGCCTTGACCATCGGTTCCAGGCCCGGTTCGTAGATCGGGATGACGCCGCGGTTGAGGCCGTCGACCTTGGCCGTATCGATGTCGACGCAGATCACGTCATGGCCGACCTCGGCCA
Organism: Luteimonas sp.; assembly: GCA_014380115.1. Taxonomy (GTDB): domain Bacteria; phylum Pseudomonadota; class Gammaproteobacteria; order Xanthomonadales; family Xanthomonadaceae; genus Luteimonas. The sequence continues at coordinate 18,284 of JACMKK010000145.1, forward strand.
GGCAGGTGCCCGTGACCAGGCCCACGTAGCCGGTTCCGAAAATAGTGACGCGCATGCGAATCCTTCTAGAGCGGCGACGGGCGAGCGGGCGCCCGTCGCAGGCAGGACGAAATCAGCCGGCGGGACCGGCGGCAGCTGCCGGATCAGCGGCTCCGGGCTTCATGATCTCGAGCAATTCGACGTCGAACACCAGCGTGGCATTCGGGCCGATCGGGCCGCCGGGTGTGCCCGCTTCGCCGTAGCCGAGCTTGCTCGGGATCCACAGCTTGTACTTGCTGCCGACCGGCATCAGCTGGATGCCTTCCTTCCAGCCCGGCACGACCTGCTCGAGCGAGAACACCACCGGCTGGCTGCGGTCGTACGAGCTGTCGAAGGTCTTGCCGTCGAGCAGCGCGCCCTTGTAGTGGACGCGCACGGTGTCGCTGGCGACCGGCTTCGGACCCTTGCCTTCGGTGAGCACCTGGTACTGCAGGCCCGACGGCGTGGTCTTGACGCCCGGCTTCTTGCCGTTGGCGGCCAGGAACGTGGCGCCTTCGCTGACGTTGTTCTTGGCCTGCTGCTGCATGTCGGCGAGCTTCTTGGCCTGCATGCGCTGGCCGAATGCCTGGCCGATCTGTTGTGCCTGTTCCTCGGTCATCAGCGGCTTGCCGTCGGCGAACACGGTGTCGACGGCCTTCATCACCGTGTCCATGTCGATTTCGTCCTTGATCGGCTTCATCGACTTGCCCAGGTCCATGCCGATCATGTAGCTGACCTGTTCCTTTTCGGTCTCCAGGCCGGCGATCTTGGTCGTGGCGGGGGCTGACTTGTCATCCTTCTTGTCAGCCGTGGCCGCGTCCTTGTCGATCGGCTTGCAGGCACCGACGGCGAACGCGAGCGAAGCGGCCAGCACGGGCATGGCGATCTTGGGGAAAAGTTTCATCAAACAGAACTCCTGGAAAATAAAGTGGCCGGGTCCCGGGCGCGTTGGCAGCGGCGCGCGGTTGCCGGTCGTTGGAAAGCGTCGGTCAAGGGATCAGAGGATGCCCAGCAATTCGACATCGAACACCAGCGTGGAGTTCGGCCCGATCGGGCCGCCCGGCGTGCCCTTGGCACCGTAGCCGAGCTCGGCGGGCACCCAGAAGCGGTATTTGGCGCCGATCGGCATCATCGACACGCCTTCGGTCCAGCCGGCGATCACCTGATCGAGGCCGAACTCGACCGGCTCGCCGCGATCGTAGGAGCTGTCGAACACGGTGCCGTTGAGCAGCGTGCCGTGGTAGTTCACACGCACCTTGTCGCTGGGCCTGGGTCTTGCGCCTGCGCCCTGGCGTATCACCATGTACTGCAGGCCCGATGGCGTGGTGAACACGCCCTTGACCGACTTGTTCTTGGCGAGGAAAGCAGTGCCCTCGGCTTGGTTCCTGCTGCCGGCCTGTGCGGCATCGGCTTGGATCTTCGCCTGCATGCGCTCGGAGAACGCCTTGCGCAAGGCGTCGGCTTCGGCGTCCGCCAGCAAAGGCTGACCGTTGGCGAGCGTCGTGCGCAGCCCCTGGAAGAACAGCGGCAATTCGATTTCGGCCTTGATCGGCGCCAGCGAACGGCCGACATCGGCACCGATCAGCAGACCCACCTTGTCTTTTGCCACCGCCGGCGGCGATGAACCCGGCGGCGTGCCGGGAGCGTTCTCGCCCTTGCGCGCGGCCATCCGCTGCATCATCAGCTGCCCGGTCGCCTTGGTCTCGGCTTCGCTCAACAAGGGTTTGCCGCCGTCGAAGGCGTGGCGCACCGAGCGCTCGAGCGCCGCTATGTCGATGTCCGGAGCGACCGGTGCCAACGAACGACCGACGTCCATGCCGACCATGTAGCTGATTTTCTCGCGTTCACTGCCGAGCACCTGCTTCTCCTTGCCAGCGCCTTGCTGGGCATTACCAGCGCCGCTGAACGCCATGGCCGCAGCCATCGAAAGCGCGGCGAAGCCACGCACATGCAAATTCATCCAGAACTCCTGTTTGCTTGTCGAATAAGGGCGGCGGCGCACGCCGCGGTCTGCGTGTGCCTGCAATGTGCCGCAGAAGCGGCACGGGGCCGCCATTGTCGTGTCCGCGCCGCGTGCGGGCAATCACCGGCCCGCGAACGGTTCATGCAAGGCGTCGCGGCAGTGACCCGCGTCGATTCAATGCGCCTTCGGCCGCGGCGCCTTCAATGCATTCTCGATCGCGGCGACGACTTCCGGCGCATCCGGCGTGGTCTTGCTGCCGAAATTGGCGACTACCCGGCCGTCGCGGCCGATGACGTACTTATGGAAGTTCCATTTCGGCGCAGCGCCGGTCTCCTGTTCCAGATCACGGTACAGCGGCGTGGCTTCGGCGCCGATCACGTGGACCTTCTGGAACATCGGGAATTTCACGCCATAGGTCAGCGTGCAGAACTCCTGGATCTGCTTTTCGTCCTCGAACTCCTGCGACTTGAAGTCCCCCGACGGAAAGCCCAGCACCGCGAAGCCCTGGCCCTTGTATTTGGCATGCAGGCCTTCCAGCGCCTCGAACTGGGGCGTGAAACCGCACTTGCTGGCGGTATTGACGATCAGCAGCACGTCGCCGCCATAGGTCGCCTTCAGGTTAACCGGGGTCTTGCCGGCCAAGGGGCGGTAGCTCCGGTCCAGCAGCCCAGCAGCCGCCAGGGCGACCCCGGAGACCACGACACAAGTGGCACACAACGCGAGAAAGCCTGATCTGATGCGCATCTGGGGGCTCCGGGGACCGTATGGAGCAAGTATGACTTCAGTTGGGGTGGATCGGCTCAACTGGGGGTTGACGTGGCGTGTTTAGGTGTTATAGTTACATACAACACCGGTCACCCAACGCAGGACCTTCGTCATGTACCGCAAAGTCCACAACACCATGCTGGCCTTCTCCGCGACAGGCGTCTTGCTGCTCGTTGGCCTGATGGCAGGCGTTCCCGCCATGCAGGCGCCGCAGCCGCTGGTCCGCACGGTCGCGATCGGGCCGCTAGTCCTGCAGCTCAAGTCCCCGTCGGCACAGAGCGCCCAGGCGCGCGCCGCGTCGATCGAGGCCCGCGCCAAGGCCCTCGAAGCGCAGATCGGGACGAGCAAGTCGACCGCCGACTCGCTGGCCCACGTCGTCTCCTTCGCCGCCGGAGTGGCGACCGAAAGCGCCTTCCTGGCCGCTTTCGCCGCCGAGTCCGGGGCAACCGCCGCCACGACGGCCGGCGTCGAGGAAGACCGCGCCGGTGCCGCCAATGACCGCCAGAACCAACGCCGCCACGTCCGCCGCGCCCGCGAGGCGCTCGCCCTCCCCTATTTCTCGTTCGCGCAGGGTCTGCGCCGCAACCGGAGCTGAGCCATGACTGCGATCCAATGGAGCGACGGCGCTCCCATCTACCGCCAGCTGAAGGAGCGCGTCGTCGCGATGATGCTCGACGGCATCCTGAAGCCGGGCGATGCCCTGCCTTCCGTGCGGCAGGTCGCTGCCGAATACCAACTCAATCCGATCACCGTCTCGCGCGCCTACCAGGAGTTGGCGGACGAGGCGCTCGTCGAAAAACGCAGGGGACTAGGCATGTACGTGACCGAAGAAGCGTCGAAGAAGCTCCTCTCGAACGAACGCGAGCGCTTCCTCAAGGAAGAGTGGCCGCTGGTCCTGGAGCGCATCCTGCGCCTCGGCCTGAGCACCGACGATTTGTTGAAGTCAGCCTCGAATGGAGGTGTGCAATGAGCGTCTCCGCCGAAAACGTCTCCGCCGAGCCGGTGGTCGTCGCGCGCGACTTGCGCAAGGCCTACAAGAACAAGCTCGCGCTCGACAACACCAGCCTGCAGATCGAGCCCGGCAAGATCATCGGCCTGATCGGTCCCAACGGTGCCGGCAAGACCACCGCCCTGAAGGCGATGCTCGGGCTGATCCCGTTCGAAGGCGAACTCAAGGTGCTCGGCCGCGATCCGCGCACCGAACGCGACGAGCTCATGAACGATGTCTGCTTCATCGCCGACGTCGCCGTGCTGCCGCGCTGGATCCGCGTCAAGGAAGCGATCGAGTTCGTCGCCGGCGTGCATCCGCGCTTCGACCGCGCCAAGTGCGAGCGCTTCCTCGCCAACACCCAACTCAAGCCCAACCAGCGCGTGCGCGAGATGTCCAAGGGCATGATCGTGCAGCTGCACCTGGCACTGGTGATGGCGATCGACGCCCGCCTGCTGGTGCTCGACGAGCCGACGCTCGGCCTCGACATCCTCTATCGCAAGCAGTTCTACCAGCGCCTGCTGGAGGATTACTTCGACGAGCAGAAGACCATCATCATCACCACCCACCAGGTCGAGGAGATCGAACACATCCTCACCGACGTGATGTTCATCCGCGACGGCAAGATCGTGCTCGACGCGCCGATGGAGGACGTCGGCAACCGCTTCGTCGAATTGCTGGTGAACGGCGACCACCTCGACGCCGCCCGCAGCCTGAAGCCGATCGACGAGCGTGCCCTGTCCTTCGGCAAGACCGTAATGCTGTTCGACGGCGTGCCGCAGTCGCAACTCAATGGTTTCGGTGAAACCCGCACCCCGGGCCTGGCCGACCTGTTCGTCGCCACCATGAAAGGAACCTACGCATGAACGCGCCCGAAGAAAGCATGGCCATCGCCGCACCTCCGGCGCACATGGCCCCGGTGCACAAGACGCATCGGTTCAAGCTGCTGATGCAGCGCGAGTTCTGGGAGCACAAGGGCGGATTCTTCTGGGCTCCGCTGGTGGCCGGCGGTATCTTCCTGCTGCTGGCGGTCATGGGCATCGCAGTCGGTGAAGTCACTGCGAGCCGCCTGACCGGCGATGCCGGGCAGATCGTCCTCGAAGACGGCGGCAGCATGTCGATCAGGGGACTCGACCTGGGCCGGCTGACCAAGGAGCTGGGCCCGGAAGAACTCAGGCACCTCGCCGGCGGCGTCGATCTCAGCCTGCTGATGGCATCGAGCTGGCCTTTCATCGTGCTCGGCTTCGTGGTGTTCTTCTATTGCCTCGGCGCGCTGTACGACGAGCGCAAGGATCGCAGCGTGCTGTTCTGGAAATCGCTGCCGTTGTCCGACCGCGACACGGTCTTGTCGAAGGTCGCCAGCGCGGGTGTTCTGGCACCCTCGCTCGCGGCGGTCGCCAGCATCGCGACGATGTTCGGTTTCCTGATCATCGCCAGCGTCGTGGTCCTGCTGCACGGCGGCAATCCCTACACCTTGCTGTGGGGCCCGGGTAGTCCGTTGCTCGTCGCCGGCCAGTTCATCGCCGCGATCCCGGTGTACGCGCTGTGGGCACTGCCGACCGTCGGCTGGCTGCTGCTGTGCTCGGCATGGGCGCGCAGCAAGCCGTTCCTCTGGGCGATCATGATCCCGGTGTTCGCAGGCGTCTTCGTGACCTGGTTCGACATCATGCAGGCCTTCGACATGGACACGATCTGGTTCTGGAAGAACGTCGTCGGCCGCGCGCTGTTCAGCGTCTTCCCCGGGACCTGGATGGACGTGGCCAATTTCGAGAACGTCAACATCGACGGCCCCGCTGACATCCGCGCCCTGTTCAACCTGCGCTCGGTGTACTCGGTGCTGGGGACCCCGCAGTTGTGGATCGGAGCGGCGGCCGGCGCCGCGATGATCTTCGGCGCGATCCGCCTGCGCCGCTGGCGCGACGAGGGCTGAGGCAGCAAGCGACAAGGAGACGGCCCGCACTGTGCGGGCCGTTTTCCGTTCCGGGACGGCGCCGTTGCAACCTTTTGCCC
>JACMKK010000146.1 GCA_014380115.1 Luteimonas sp.
GGCCTCGAGCGCGAACTCGCCGCCGTGCTCGGTTCGGCATCCGCGCGCCTGCTGCTCGACGCGGCTCGGCGCGAAGCCGGGCGCGACTTCGACACCGTGGCCGCGATCGTCGGCGAAGCCTCGCAGGATCTGCGCTTCAACCAGCGCCTGCTCGAAGCGGCGCTGGAGAACATGAGCCAGGGCATCAGCGTCGTCGACCGCGACCTGCGCCTGGTTGCATGGAACCGGCGCTACGCAGAACTGTTCGGTTATCCGCCCGAGTTGTTGCGCGTCGGCGTACCCGTCGCCGGACTCGTGCGCCACAATCTGCGCAACGGCCTGGTCGGCGCGGTGTCGGTAGAAGCCGAAGTGGACAAGCGCCTGCGCCATATGCAGGCCGGCACGCCCTATGTCGCCGAGCGCACGTTCGCCGACGGCAATGTCGTGGAGATCCGCGGCAACCCGATGCCGAATGGCGGCTTCGTCGCCACTTTCACCGACGTCACCGCGTTCCGCCGCACCGAAGCCGAGCTGATCCGCAGCAACGAGACGCTGGAGGAACGTGTCATCGACCGCACCGCGCGCCTCGATCTTGCACGCGACGAGGCCGAGCGCGCCAACGATGCGAAGAGCCGCTTCCTCACCGCGGTCGGCCACGATCTGCTGCAACCGTTGCACGCCGCGCAGCTGTTCACCGATACGCTGTCGCAGCAACTCGAGGGTGACCCGCGGCGCGAAACGCGCGGCGCGTTGCTTGGGCAGATCCGCGGCGCGCTCGATTCCACCACCGACCTGCTCACCGGCCTGCTCGACATGTCGCGGCTCGAAGCCGGCGGCCTGGTGCCGCAGCCGCGCGATTTTCCGCTGGCGGACGTGCTCGATCCGCTCGCGTCGGAATTCCGCGCATTGGCTGCTGAGCGCGGCCTGGCGTTCCGCTATCGCCCGACGGACGCCTGGACGCACAGCGACCCGCAACTGCTGCGTCGCGTGCTGCAGAACTTCCTCGCCAACGCGGTGCGCTACACCGACCGCGGCAGCATCCTGCTCGGTGTGCGCCGCATGGACGATGCTGTGCGCATCGAGGTGCACGATACTGGTCCGGGTATCGCGCTCGACCAGCAGCGCTCGATCTTCGAGGAATTCCGTCGTGGCGAAGGCGTGGCCGGTCAGGGACTCGGACTGGGTCTGGCGATCGCCGACCGCATCGCTCGTCTGCTCGACACGCCGCTTACGCTACACAGCCGCATTGGCGATGGGACGGTGTTCGCGTTGCGCCTGCCGCGCATCGGCCACGTGCCACAGCAGCCCGCGGCCAATGCAGCGAAGGCGGTGTTGGCGGGTACGCGCGTGTTGGTCGTCGACAACGAACCCATCGCGCTGGATGCACTGCGGCAATTGCTGGCGGGCTGGGGTTGCACGGTCACCGGCGCCGCCGACGGCGACACCGCTGCGAACGCCCTGCAGGCGGCCGACGCCGCGCTCTGGCTGTTCGACTACCACCTCGACGACGGAGATACCGGCATCGCGCTGCGCGAGCGGCTCGCCGCGCGCTTCGGCGAGCGGCCGACGCTGATCCTCAGCGCCGACGACAGCACGCAGGTGCGACGCGACGTACTCGACAACGGCCTGACGCTGCTGCGCAAGCCGGTGCGGCCGCTGGCACTAAAATCGGTCCTGGACCGGATGCTCGCGAGCCGTTAGTGCACGCAGGCGTGGCGCTCCGGGGTTTCTGCGGTGTCCCGCCAAAAGCAAATCCCCCGTCGCCTGCTTCGCAGGCGCCTGCCCCCTTTTTCAAAGGAGGCTATCCCGTTCGGCGACTGTGTGAACACGGACAGTAGTCTGCGATCCTCTCTTTTGAAGATGCCATGCCACTGCCGTTTGCCCCCTTTGAAACAGGGGGCGGGCGCGCGCGAAGCGCGCGACGGGGGATTTGCTGTTAGCGCAATCCGGCCGTGCCGGCCTTGGTCATCAGCCGGCAATCCGCCTCATCGGCGCACTCACTCAACCTTCAATGATCCGCCTCCACCCTTCGCGCCGGATCGGTGATCTCCAGCTCGCGCAGGATCACCC
>JACMKK010000147.1 GCA_014380115.1 Luteimonas sp.
AGACGCACCGGATCTTTTCAGCCAGGGCCGGCCCTGCCTCGCGCAGGCGTGCCGCGCGGCGCAGGGCGGTCGGCGCATCGATGCTGAGCCGGGCGAAATCGGGATCACGCAGGTGTTCCCAGGAAATCAGTGCAGGGCAGCGGTTGAGATGGACTTCCTTGAGCGCGATGCGCGTCTCGCCTTCGGGCAGGTCCGCGGTCGGCGTGTACAGCCGGCCTGCGATCTCCTCGGCATCGAGATCGAGCAGGGCATCGGGCTCGCCGTCCAGGTCGAATACGATCACGCGGCTGTCGATGCGCGGATGGCGGGCCAGCGGCAGCACGGCGGCCGCGCACAAGCGCGACGCCGGATAGCGCTGCGAGACGTGCAGCACCGGCGTCATCGCTACAACATCAAGCAGCTGAGCGGCGAAGCGCTTGTCGCGCAGGCGCAACGCGTAGTCCCACAGCTTCGGCTGCGCGGCGCGTAGCTTGCGGGCGATGCCGATCAACGCGCGTACGTCGGACAGAGCCTCGTGGGCGTCGCCTTCGCGCACGCCGTTGGCGGTGGCGAGGTGTTCGAGCTTGAACGAGGCCGCGCCGTCCTCGCGCAGCGGCCACGCCAGACCCTCGGGCCGCAACGCATGCGCCAGGCGCATCACGTCGAGCAGGTCCCAGCGCGAATTGCCGCCGCGCCATTCGCGCTCGTACGGGTCATGGAAATTTCGGAACAGACCATGGCGCACGAATTCATCGTCGAAGCGCAGCGAGTTGTAGCCGACGCTGCAGGTCTCCGGACGACTCATCTCTTCGGCGATGCGGGCGAAGGCCTCGGCCTCGTTGACGCCGTCGCGCAGCGCCTGTTGCGGCGTGATGCCGGTGATCAGCGTCGCGAACGGCGAGGGCAGCAGGTCGTCTGCAGGCCGGACGAAGAAGCTGATCGGCTCGTCGACCTCGTTCAACGCAGCGTCGGTGCGAATCGCCGCGAACTGCGCGATCCGCGTCCGGCGCGGGTCGGCGCCGAAGGTCTCCAGGTCGTAGAAGAGAAAACTGCTGCTGGCCACTCAGGCCTCGTCCGGCAGCGGATCCAGGCGCCTGCCGACTTCGGCGTCGAGCCAGTCCCAGTCGATCTCGTCCAGCGACGCGCGACCACGCGTGGCCGCAACCAGCAGCTCGCGCTGGATGCGACCGCGCTCCAGCGCGGTGGCGTAAGGCAGGCGTCGGAACGTCACCATCGCGTAGCGCGGCACGAAGCGGTCGCGGTGGCGTTCGGCCAGTTTCAGTTCGAGCGCGCGTTGCAGCAGGAAATCGGCATCGTCCACGCGTTCGCGCATTTCCAGGTAGTTCTCCAGCGCCATCGCCTGGATCGCGAGCGCGTTCGGCCGGCGCTCGACTTCGAACGCAGCGAAGGCGGCAGCCAGATCATGTTCGCGTTCGAGATGCTCCGCCAACGCCACGCAGTCCTCGAACGCACAGTTCATGCCCTGTCCGTGGAACGGCACCATCGCGTGTGCGGCGTCGCCGAGCAGGACGGCTTGTCCGCCCAGATGCCAGCGACTCAGGTGCAGCGTGGCGAGCAATCCGGCTGGATTGCGCACGAAGTCCTGCTCGAGCTTCGGAATCAAGGGCAGCGCGTCGGCGAAGTCGCGTTCGAACAGGGCACGCGCATCGGCGCCGGAACGGACGGTGGCGAAACTGGGCACGTCCGACTTGCCATCGTGCGTCGGCAGCACCTCGTTGGGCAGGAACAGCGTGACCGTGAAGGTCTTCTCGTCGTTCGGCAGCGCGATGCACATGTAGGCGCCGCGCGGCCAGATGTGCAGCGCATTGGGTTCGATGCGGAAGCTGCCGTCTTCGCCGGGCGGGATCTCGAGTTCCTTGTACGAATGCCCGAGCGGCTCGAAGCGTTCGCCGAGATCGTGTTGCTGTCCGATCGCGGCGCGCAGCGCGGAGCCGGCACCGTCCGCACCAAGCAGGGCTGTAAATGCATGCACGTGCGTCGCGCCATCGCAGTCATCGATGAAGTGCACCTGGCGCGCGTCGAACGCAACCGATGCCAGGCGCCGATCGAAATGCAGCCTCGCGCCGGCGGCTTCGGCGGCATCGAGCAAGAGGATGTTCAGTTCACCGCGGCTGACCGACCAGATGACTTCGCTGTCGTCCTTGCCATAGCGCTGCAGCTGCTGGCTGCCATCGGCGAAATGCACCATCCGTCCGCGCATCATCACAGCCTGCCGTAGCACTGCGTCGGCGGCCCCTGCCGCGCGCAACGCGTGCAGGCCGCGCTCCGCCAAGGCGAGGTTGATCGAACGGCCACCCTCGTAGCCACGCTGGCGCGGGTCGCCACGCTTCTCGAATACCTCGACGCGGAAGCCGCGTTGCGCGAGCAGGGTGGCAAGCAGCGAGCCGGCGAGGCCGGCGCCGATGATGGTGAAGCTGGTTTGGTCGCTATTGCTCAAGGCTTGTATCCGACAGCTACGCCATTTGATCTCTGTTATCCGTCACTCCCGCGTCCGCGGGAGTGACGGGTCCATTCTCATCACGCCGTTCTTCGCCAAGCTTCCACCGCCCGCACGAACCGCAACACGTCCGCATGGTGGTTGTAGAGCGGGGCGGGTGAGATGCGGATCACGTCCGGCTCGCGCCAGTCGCCGAGCACGCCATGCACGGCAAGGTAGTCGAACAGGTCGCGTCCGGCTTCGCGTCCGGCGAGGCCACGACCGGCCACGACGCGCAGCGACAGCTGGCAGCCGCGACGTTCCGGCTCGCGCGGGGTGACGATCTGCAGCGTGCCGGACAGATGCGCTTGGATCAGTTGTTCCAGATACCCCGTCAGGCGTCGCGACTTCGCGCGCAGGACCTGCATGCCGGCACGCTCGAACAGGTCGAGCGATGCGCGCAACGGCGCGAGACCGAGCACCGGCGGATTGCTCAATTGCCAGCCATCTGCGCCGGGCGTCGGTACGAACTCAGGACCCATCCGGAAGCGCGTGCCCTGGTCGTGTCCCCACCAGCCGGCGAAGCGTGGCCGGTCGGTATCGGCATGGCGCTCGTGCACGAAGCAGCCAGCGACCGCGCCGGGACCGGCATTCATGTATTTGTAATGGCACCACACCGCGAAGTCTGCGCCGCTGTCGTGCAACTGCAACGGCAGGTTGCCGACTGCGTGCGCCAGATCGAAGCCTGCGATCGCGCCGGCGGCATGCGCGAGGTCGGCGATCTGCCGCAGCTCGAACGCCTGGCCGGTGCGGTACTGCACGCCGGGCCACAGCACCAGCGCCAGGCGCGGGCCGTGTTCGGCGATCGCGCGCTCGATCGCCTGCATCGAGAAGGTGCCGTCCTCCTCGTCGGGCTCCAGTTCGATCAGGTCGGTGGCCGGATCGAAGCCGTGGAAGCGGATCTGCGATTCGAGCGCGTGGCGATCGGAAGGGAACGCACCGGCCTCCATCAGGATCGCCGGACGCTCGCGCGTCGGGCGATAGAAACTGACCATCATCAGATGCAGGTTGGTGGTCAGCGAGTTCATCGCCACCACTTCGCGCGGTTGCGCGCCGACCAGCGCCGCGAGCGGTTCGCGTACCAGGGCGTGGTAGGGCATCCACGGCGCGGGTTCGCGGAAATGTCCTTCCACGGCTTCCTCGGCCCATTTGTCCAACACCTGCTCGATGTGCGCGCGCACGCCGCGCGGTTGCAGGCCGAGCGAGTTGCCGCAGAAGTAGGCCTGCTCGTGATCGCCGTGCCGGGGAATCAGGAATTCGGTGCGAAATGAGCGCAGCGCATCGGCAGCATCCAGCGCGCTCGCGTATTCGTCGGAGTTAGGATCGGTCATGTCGCCCATCATCAACGTGCGAAGGCTGCGTACGGCTTCATGCGAAACGGCTCGCCGGCAGATCCAGCCATTCCAGCGCAGTGCCGTGATACAGGCGTGCCTGTTGCGCGTCGTCCAGCGACAATGCGGCGATGCCGGCGCCGGGCGATTGCTCGCCGAGCGGGAACGGATAGTCGGTGCCTAGCATCACGCGCTCGACGCCGCAGGTATCGATCAGATATTGCAGGGCACGCGCGTCGGCGACCCAGGAATCGAAGTACAGCCGGTCCACATACTCGCGCGGATTGCGCGGATTGTCGGTGGCGACCAGGTCCGGCCGCATGTTGAAGCCGTGCTCGATGCGGCCGATGGTGTACGGAAAACTGCCGCCGCCGTGCGCCAGGCAGACTTTCAGCTTCGGTAACCGCTCCAGTACGCCGCCGAAGATCAGGCAGCAGGCGGCCCGCGACTGTTCGGCGGGCATGCCGACCAGCCACGGCAGCCAGTACTTGGGCATGGTGTCGGTGCCCATCATGTCCCAGGGATGGACGAGGATCGCCGCACCGAGTTCGCTCGCGGCCTCGAAGAAAGGAAAGAGTTCCGGCGCGTCGAGGTTCCAGTGGCCGATATGCGATCCGATCTGCACGCCCTGCAGGCCGAGCTGGTCCATGCAGCGTTCCAGTTCCTGGATCGCCAGCCGCGGCGATTGCATCGGCACCGTGCCGATGCCCGCGTAGTGGCGCGGGTGGGCGCGGCAGGTCTCGGCCATGTGATCGTTGAGCGCCTGGTGCAACTCGAGTGCCTGGTGCGGCTTGGCCCAGTAGCTGAACATCACCGGCACCGTGCTGATCACCTGCACCTGCACGCCGAAGCGCGCGTAATCGTCGATGCGCTCCTGCGCGTCCCAGGTCTTGGACCAGATCTCGCGGAAGAACCGGCCATCCTTGTACATGCGATGGCGGCCGTCGTCGGTGTGGTGGATCACCGCGAAACGATCGTCGCCGTATTTCGTCGCGAGGTCGGGCCAGTCGCGTGGCAGGTAGTGGGCGTGGGTGTCGATCTTGAGCATGGGTGCCAGTCTACTTGGCAGGGCCCGGCAGGCCTACTGAGCGAAGAAGGCAGGGATGCAAAGAGGGTCTGCGCTGCCTTCGAGGCCGCGATTTCGCCAGCGCCGCGTCGCTATCGCTCGATACGCACGCGGGCTGCGCTAATGGGCGGACCGGACTTGTGCACGATGCCTTGCTTCATCACGAAGACCACAGTGCGCAAGCGTGCCGGATCGTCGACCGGATTGCCGTCGACCGCGATCAGGTCGGCCAGGAAGCCCGGTTTTACCTGGCCCAACTCGCTGCCCATGCCGAGGATGGCCGCACCGTTCGAGGTCGCGGCCTTGATCGCTTCGGCCGCCGGCACGCCGCTGGCCACGTACAGTTCGATTTCGCGCGCCGTGGACGTCGTGTCGAAGCTCGGCCCACCGTCGGTGCCCAGTCCGAGCGGAATGCCCGCGCGCCATGCGCGTCCCGGCCCGGCGACGGCGGCATCGGCCCAGGCCTTGAGATCGGCGCTCTGCCTGCCGTCCTTGCCGCCGGCGAACATGTCTAGCTTGGAGCCCACGAAATCCGCCACGAATGCGGTGGGCACGAGGAAGGCATGCTGGCGCTTGAACAGCGCCACCGATGCGTCATCGAAATAGGTGCCGTGCTCGATCGTCCGCGCGCCGGCGGACAGGGCCAGGTTGATCGCCGCCGTGCTGTGCGCGTGCGCTGCGATCGGGCGGTCGGCCTGCTTCGCGGCCTCGGCGACGGCGGTCATTTCATCGGGCAGCAGGATGGGTGCTGCGTCGGCGCGGCCGCTGGATTCGCGACCGGATCCGGAGACGGTGACCTTGATCCAGTCCGAACCCTGTTCGACGTTTTCGCGTACGGCGCGCCGGCAGGATTCGGTGCCGTCGCATGCGGCGGGCGAGTAGGGCAGCTCGCCTGGCCCCGGTTTCTTTGCGCCGTGACCGCCCGTGCGCGAGATGATCCGGCCCGCGACGAAGACCCTTGGGCCGGCGAGTTCCCCGTTTGCGAAGGCGTCGCGCAAGGCCGGCGTCACGCCGGCGTTGTCGCCGACATCGCGCACGGTGGTGACGCCCGCTTGCAGCAGCTTGTTGGCATAGCCGGCGGCGGCCATCGCCAGCTTCGCCTCCGATCCGACGGTCGACGAATCGGCGTTCATCATGATGGCCAGGTGCACGTGCAGATCGATCAGGCCAGGCAGCACGAACTTGTCGGACAGATCGATTAGCCGGGATCCGGTGCCGAAATTTTCGGCCGGTTTCAAGCCTGCTTCCACCGAAACGATGCGGTCGTCACGGATGACGATCGTCTGCGGTCCGAGGGGTGCCTGACCGGGGACGGCCAGCACGGAGCCGGCGTGGATCACGATGGCGGGCGATGCCTGCGCCACCGCCCGCGGTGGTTCCTGCGCAAGCGCAATCCCCGGCAACAACAGGGCCGCTGCGACCCGAGCCCGTATCCAACGCCGCGGCACGTTCATGGCTGACCCCGGGAAATCCGACGCGGCATGATGCCAGAAGCGGTCGCGCGCAAGGACGCGCCGAAGCCCGTCAGGTATCGGGCATCACGTACTTCGAGGGCGCCGGGTTCACGTGCCCGCACGCCTTGCAGGTGCGATGCTCGACAGAAGAATAGAAACGCTCGAACACCGGCGGAAAATCCTTCTCGATGTCATGCAGGAAGAAGTATTCCTCGTAGACCTTGGCATTGCAGTTCTCGCAGAACCACAGCAGGCCGTCGTCCTCATCCGGCAGCCGCTTGCGTTCGATGACGATGCCGATCGAGGCGGGTCCGCGCTGCGGCGAATGCGGGATGCGCGGCGGCAGCAGGAAGGTTTCGCCGGCCTTGATCGGGATATCGCGCACCGCGCCATCCTCCTGGATGCGCAGCACCATCTCGCCCTCGAGCTGGTAGAACCACTCGGGGCCTTCGTCCCAGTGGTAGTCCGTGCGCTGGTTGGGACCGCCGACCACCATGACGATGAAGTCGCCGTCATAGACGCACTTGTTGCCGACCGGCGGCTTGAGCAGGTGGCGGTGTTCCTCGATCCAGGCGGGCAGGTTGAACGGGGCTGGCAGCATGGGATCGCTCCTTACGGGATCAGTCCTTCGCGATCGCGGTGCATTTCAACTCGATCGCGATGGGCGTCGGCAGCGCGGTGATGCCGAGCGTGGTGCGGCACGGGGCCGTGGCGGGATCGGGGAAATACTCGGCCCAGATCGCGTTGTAGGCCTTGAAATCGCGCGCCATATCGGTGAGGTAGACGGTGACGTCGACCAGGTCGTCCCAGCGCGCACCGCTGGCTTCGAGCACGGCCTGCACGTTGGCGAAGACCGCGCGCGTCTGCGCTTCGATATCGTAGCGGCGTACGCGGCCATCGGCGAACAGCTCGTTGCCGGGGATGGCATCGGTCGCCGGATCGCGCGGTCCGATGCCGGACAGGAACAGCAGTTCGCCGACGCGGCGTGCGTGCGGGTAGTTGCCGACGGCCTTGGGCGCCGATGGTGCATGAATGGTTTCGCTCATGACGTCACCTTCATAGGCCTGTTCTTATTCACGCGTGCCCGATCTGCCGACTGCGGCTAGTGCCGCATCGTAGACGGGTTGCAGACGCTCCATCGCATCCACGTCCATGGCGATTTTCGTGACACGGCCATCGTGCAGGCCATACACCAGACCGTGCACGGACAGCGCCTGCCCGCGCGCCCACGCGTCCTGCACGATGGTGGTCTGGCAGACGTTGTTGACCTGCTCGATCACGTTGAGCTCGCAGAGGCGCCCGTGGCGCAACGATTCGCCTTCGAAGCCGTCGAGCAGGGCCGCGTGCTTCTGGGCCACGTCGCCGACATGCCGCAACCAGTTGTCGGCAAGCCCGACGCGCGTCCCCGTGAGGCTGGCATGCACGCCGCTGCAGCCGTAATGGCCAACGACAAGGATGTGTTCGACCTTGAGCAGGTCGACGGCGAACTGGATCACCGACAGGCAGTTGAGGTCGGCATGCACCACCACGTTGGCGATATTGCGATGCACGAAGACTTCGCCCGGCGCCAGGCCCATGATCTGGTTCGCCGGAACGCGCGAATCGGAACAACCGATCCACAGGTACTTCGGCGCCTGCTGCTGCGACAGGCGCTTGAAGAACTGCGGGTCGTCGCGGCGGACCTGGTCGGCCCACTCGCGGTTGTTGCGGAGCAGATCGTCGAGTGCGCTCATGTCAGGGCCATGCCTACGTTCCTGGCTTCGGTGAAGAAACGCATCGCTTCCATCCCGCCTTCGCGGCCGAGTCCGGACTGTCCCATCCCGCCGAACGGCGTGCGCAGGTCGCGCATCAGCCAGGCGTTGATCCAGACGATGCCGGCGTCGATCCGCGCAGCCACGTGATGTGCGCGATTCAGGTCGCGCGTCCAGATCGAAGCAGCCAGGCCGTAATCGACCGCGTTGGCCAGGCGCAGTGCGTCGTCGTCGCTGTCGAACGGCTGCAACGTCGTCACTGGGCCGAAGATCTCCTCGCGGTTGGTCGCACAGTCCGCGCCGAGGCCATCGATGACGGTCGGCATCACGAACCAGCCGGGCCGCTGCAGGGTGGTTCCACCGCACAACACGTGGCCACCTTCGGCCTGGGCGTGCGCGATTGCGGCGACGACCTTGTCGAAATGCGCCTGCGACACCAATGGACCGACCTGCGTATCGTCGTCGATCGGGTCACCGACTCGCAGCGCGACTACGCGCTCGACAAAGGCGTCGCGGAAGGCGTTGTAGATGCGGCGCTCGACCAGGATCCGCGATCCGCACAGGCAGATCTGACCGCTGTTCTGGAAGGCCGAGCGCACGATCGTGTCGAGGTGTTCGCGCCAGTCGCTGTCGGCGAACACGAGCGTCGGGTTCTTGCCGCCGAGTTCGAGCGAGACCTTCTTCAACATCGGTGCCGCAAGCCCGGCGATGCGCTTGCCGACCGCGGTGCTGCCGGTGAAGGAGACCGCCTTGATCGCAGGATGCAGGACGATCGCCTCGCCAACCTCGGGTCCGGCGCCGTGCACGATGTTCAACACGCCCTGCGGAAAGCCGATCTCCGCAGCGAGTTCGGCGAGCATCGTCGCGGTATGCGGCGTGACTTCGGAGGGCTTCGCCACCACGGTATTGCCGGCGGCAAGCGCGGGCGCGATCTTCCAGGTGAACAGGTACAGCGGCAGGTTCCACGGCGAGATCGTACCGACGACGCCAAGCGGAAGCCGCAGCGTGTAGTTGAGCCCGGCCTGGCCGTGGTGCGATTCGCTGGCGAACTGCGTTGCGGCGTGGGCGAAGAACCTCAGGTTCGAGATGGCGCGCGGGATCTCGACATCGCGTGCCAGCCTGATCGGCTTGCCACCGTCGCGCGATTCGGCATGGGCGAAATCGTCGAGCCTCGCTTCCAGCGCATCGGCGAGCTTCTCCAGCCAGCGCGCCCGTTCGCTGTTGGGCAGCGCAGACCAGGCGGGGAAGGCGGTCGCGGCGGCCGTGACGGCGTCGCCTACATCGGCGGCCGTGCCGCTTGCGACCTGTGCGAAGGCCTGTCCGATGGCCGGATCGAACACGTCCAGCCAGCGGCCGTCTGCCGCATGCCGTGTTTCGCCGTCGATGACATGGCCGAATTGCCGCATGCGCCAAGCTTAACGCGGGAGGCCGCTTCTATGCTTATCCGATGCTTGTGTCCGATGCGTGCGTCAGATGGACTGCATGCGGCCGCCATCCACGGCCAGGCTTACACCGTTGATGTAAGCCGCAGCCGGTGAGCACAGGAAGGCGATCACGCCGCCGGTTTCGGCGGGCTTCGCGAAGCGTCCCGCGGGCACGCCCGCGCGCATCGCGGCGATGACCTGCTCTTCGGATTTGCCCTCGGCCCTGGCGCGATCGCGGACGATCTGGTCGATGCGCCCGGTCTCAGTAAATCCGGGCAGGACGTTGTTGACGGTGATGCCCTGCGATGCGAGTTCGCGCGACAGCGTCTTGGCCCAGCTTGCCACCGCGCCGCGGATGGTGTTGGACACGCCGAGCCCGGCGATGGGTTCCTTCACCGAAGTCGAGATCACGTTGACGATGCGGCCCCACTGCGCGCCCTGCATGCCTGGCAGGACCGATTGCACGAGCGCATGGTTGGCGAGCAGGTGGCGCTGGAACGCGTCGACGAAGGCCGCGGAGTCGGCGGCATGGATCGGGCCACCGGGAGGGCCGCCGGTATTGTTGACCAGGATATGTACCGGCTTGCCGGCGGCCAGCGCCTGCACCTGCGCACGCAGGGCTTCGGTCTGCGAGACATCGGCTGCCAGCCATCCGTGCTGCTGTGCATCGCTGCGGGGCAGGGCATCGGCGACCTGTTGCAGCACTTCGGCGCGACGTGCCAGCACCGTGACATCGGCGCCCAGCAACGCAAGCTCATGGGCAGTGGCGCGGCCGATCCCTTCGGAGCCACCGCAGACCAGGGCGTGCTTGCCGGTGAGGTTCAAATCCATGCGGGCGCTCCGGTGCGGCGATGTTGGGGATTGTAGATCGTGTCCGCACGGCTGCCTTTCGGGCCACGCCGATGCTTGCGCGCAAACAACGCCCAGGCCGCTCTACGGCGCAGGCGTTCGACCCAGCATGAGTGCGGCTATCGCATCGCCACCGGCACCCTGCTGCGATAGCGCCGCCGCGACGGCGCGCCTGTTTGCCAACGGATGGTTCTGGTTGAGCTTGAACTTCAATTCGATGCGCTCGGGCACGAAGCGGAAACCGACGATGCCGCGCAATTGCGAGCGATGGTCGTCGCGTTCCGGTTCGAACTTCCAGTCGCTGCCTGCGAGCGCCTCGAAACGGTCGCTCAACCGCGACACGAGGTCGGACAGGCCGGCCTCGTCCTCGAAGCGTTCGAGCGTGCCAGTCAGGTGCGCGATCGCGTAGTTCCAGGTCGGCACGCGCGCTTCGGCTTCCTTGTCCGGATACCAGGAAGGCGACACGTAGGCGTGCGGGCCATGCGCGATCATCAGCACCGGGCCGGTGTGGCGGCACTGCGCGTTGGGCCGCGCCCAGTGGCCTTCGATCAGTACGTCGTGTCCTTGCCGGCGATACAGCACCGGCACATGGCTGGCGAAGGGTTCGCCATTGCCGTCCGTGGAGATCAACGTGACGAAGGGATCGGCGGCCAGCAGTTCATCAAGATGGGCGAGGTCGGTTTCGGCGAAGGCGCGCGGGAGGTACATGTCGTCAGGCTCGCGCGCCGAGTTTCTGCATCATGTGCTCGCGCAGGAGGTCGTCGTGGTCGCCCTGCGGCGGCACGATTTCCTCGAGCGAGAATCCACGGGCCAGGGCGTCGTCCTCGTCGAGTCCGTCGAACGCGACGAACTCCGCATCCATCAGCATCGCCCGCGCGGTGTCCTCGCTTTCGTAGACCAGCGTGGTGCCATCGCTGTCGAAGACCTCCGCAGTGCCGGCCTCGCGCACGCGCAGCTGCGCCCAGACCACGGTGCGGCCGAGCGTGGCCAGCCACCATTCACTGTGCACGATGCTCATGCCGGCATCGCCAGCGACCACAGCCACAGCAGCCCCGCCATGGCGAGACCCAGCAGGATCGTCATCAGCGAAAGACGCGCGGGCGTTGCCAGGCCGGTGAACTGCGGATCGGCGGTGTCGCGATAGCTGCCGTTGAGCAGCCACCACAGTGCGGAAGGCTTGAGGAATGCGCCATGGCCGAGCTTGGCGCTCACCGCCGGCAGCCGGTCGCGCACGTGCACCAGCGCCAACGGCCAGAAGATCACGAAGGCGCAGGCGCCGGCGATGGCGATGGCGACGAAGAGCAGGGCGAAGAAGAGGATCACCGGAAGTTGTTCCGAAGCTGGTTGTTGCTCGTCATCCCAGCGCAAGCTGGGATCCATGTTGATCCTGTTCCCGTGCGTCCAAACAAAATCAAAATGGATCCCAGCGCTCGCTGGGACGACGGCAGTAGGAATGCGGGTATTTTTTGCGGCATGACAGATCAGAACTCCGCATTCCCCGGCGCACGCGGATAGGGGATCGCGTCGCGGATATTCGACAGTCCGCAGACGTACACCACCAGCCGCTCGAAGCCAAGCCCGAAGCCAGCATGCGGCACCGTGCCGTAACGCCGGAAATCCCGGTACCACTCGTAATGCCCCGCATCCAGTCCGAACTGCGCGATACGCGCGTCGAGCACGTCGAGGCGTTCCTCGCGCTGCGATCCGCCGATGATCTCGCCGATGCCGGGCGCCAGCACGTCCATCGCAGCGACCGTCTTGCCGTCATCATTGAGGCGCATGTAGAACGATTTGATGTGCTCGGGATAGTTCGTCACCACGACCGGACGACCGACGTGGTGTTCGGTCAGCCAGCGTTCGTGCTCGGTCTGCAGATCCAGGCCCCATTCGACCGGGAACTCGAACTTATGCGATGACTTCTGCAGCAGCGACACCGCATCGGTGTACTCGATGCGCTCGAACGGCGCATTGACAAACGCCTCCAGTCGGGTGATCGCATCCGGCTGCACGCGTTCGGCGATGAAGGCGAGGTCGTCGCCACGTTCATGCAGCACCGCGCGGAACAGGTACTTGAGGAAATCCTCGGCCAGCTGCGCATTCGCGTCGAGGTCGGCGAAGGCCACCTCCGGCTCGATCATCCAGAATTCGGCCAGATGGCGCGTGGTGTTGCTGTTCTCGGCGCGGAAGGTCGGACCGAAGGTGTAGACCTTGCTCAGCGCCAGGCAGAACGCCTCGACGTTGAGTTGTCCCGACACGGTGAGGAAGGTCTCCTTGCCGAAGAAATCGCGGGAGAAATCGACTTCGCCATCGCCGCTGCGCGGCAGGTTGGCCAGGTCGAGCGTCGACACGCGGAACATCTGCCCTGCGCCTTCGGCGTCCGAGGTGGTCACGATCGGCGTGTTGACCCAGTAGAAGCCGTGCTCGTGGAAGAACCGATGCACTGCCTGCGCGAGGCTGTGGCGGATCCGCGTGACGGCACCGAACAGGTTCGTGCGCGGACGCAGGTGCGCGACCTCGCGCAGGAATTCGAGCGAGTGCGCCTTGGGCTGGATCGGATAGGTCTCGGGATCCTCGACCCAGCCGACGACTTCGATCGCCTCGGCCTGGATCTCGTAGCTCTGCCCCTGGCCTTGCGATTGCACGAGGCGGCCGCGCGCAATGACGGCGCAGCCTGCGGTGAGGCGCTTGATTTCCAATTCGTAGTTGCCGAGCGTGCTCGGCGCGACGACCTGGATCGGCGCGAAGCAGGATCCGTCGCTGACGTTGACGAACGACAGCCCGGCCTTGGAGTCGCGGCGGGTGCGCACCCCGCCGCGGACCGTGACTTCGCCGCCGGCGGGGAGCTTGCCCGCGAGCGCGTGCTCGACGCTGACCACCGTCATGCCTTGAATCCTTGCCGCTGCGGGCCTATCTATGGAACGGACAGTTTAACGGAGCGGCGCTACGCACGCCGCTATACTCAACGCATGTCGATCCGCCTCGCTCCAGCCGCACTCGAACGCATCCAGGGCTATCTCGCCGAAACCCCCGGCGCGATCGGCCTGCGTTTCGGCGTCAAGCGGACCGGCTGTTCGGGTTGGGGCTATGTGGTGGACCTGGCTCGCGAAGCACGCCCGGACGACACGGTCTCCGAGCAGGACGGCATCCGTATCCATGTCGATGCCGACAGCCTCGCGCTCGTCGACGGCACCGAGATCGACTTCCTCAAGCAGGGCGTGAACGAGCAGTTCGTGTTCCGCAATCCGAACGTGGCCGGCGAATGCGGCTGTGGCGAGAGTTTCACCACACAAGCCGATCGCGCCGCCTGAGTGTTGGGCTGACGGACTTTCGGCACGGTAGCCGTCGATCCTGCTGCGCTAAGCTTCGCCCCTGTTTCCGGGGAGAGGCGCCATGTTCCGTTCTGTTCTTGCACTGGCCGCATGCTTGGCTGGGTCGATCCTTTCGCCCTCGTTCGCCCAACCCGCACCGACTGCATCCACTTCCGCCAGCGCACCGCAAGCCCAGGCGCTGAATGCCCTGTTTGCGGAGGAATGGGAACGCGGCCTGCGCGAGAGCCCCGAAAGCGCCAGCTACAACGGCGATACGCGCTACAACGACCGCTGGACCGACTTCAGCCTCGACGCCATCGCCACGCGCCAAGCCGCCGATCGCGCCGTGCTCGAACGCCTGCATGCGATCGATCGCAAGGCGCTGGCGCCGGCCGACCAGATCAACTACGACACCTTCGAGTGGCTGCAGCAGCGCAGCGTCGAACGGCAGAAGTTCCGCGAGTACCTGCAGCCGATCAACCACCAGGGCGGCCCGCAGACGGCCGACGGCATCGCCGAGATCATGCCGTTCGCCACGACTGCCGATTACCGCAACTGGCTCAAGCGCATGGCGGCGCTACCGGTGGTCATCGACCAGACCATCGTGCTGATGCAGGAAGGCGTAAAAGCCGGAAGCATGCCGCCGCGCATCCTGATGGACCGCGTGCCGGCGCAGATTGCCGCGCAGGTGGTCGAGGACCCGACCAAGAGCCCGTTCTATCGTCCGTTCCAGAAATTCAGCGACGGCATTCCGGCCGGGGAGCGCACCTCACTGCAGGCTGAGGCGCAGGCCACGATCCGCGACAAGGTGGTGCCGGCCTATCGCAAGCTGCAGGCGTACTTCAACGACCAATACCTGCCCAAGTCGCGTGCCTCGATCGCGGCGACCGACTTGCCCGGCGGCAAGGCCTATTACGATTTCCTGGCGCGCTTTTACACGACCACCGACCTCAGCGCCGACCAGATCCATGCGATCGGTCTGAAGGAAG